>JAKSKP010000014.1 GCA_024401635.1 Bacteroidales bacterium | reverse complement strand
CAATTCAAAGCGGGAAGCCTGCGAGAGGGCCGAGGCAAAAGGACGGGCTGAAGGTGAAGCCAAAGGCAAGACTGAAGGCAAAATCGAGGTTGCCAAGGCAATGTTGCATGAAGGCCTTGCTGTGGAGATTATATGCAAGGTTACCGGTCTGTCCGAGAAACAGGTGAAAGACCTTCAGGACTAATCTAGCCATTTCGTACCGCCGCGCAAGCAGCCAGGAGATTCCCGAACTTGCAGCCCTGCGCTACATCGTTTACTGTACGTTGATTCCGCCCTCGAAGGCACCGTTGGCGCGGTAGTGGGGCGCGTAGAGGGACTCCACGGTCACGACGGGTGCGGTGAAGGTACCGGTCTGAGTGACGAAGAATTCATCCCTGATTTCCACATCCTCCTCGGGGAAGGTATCGAAATAATATTCAATCTTGTCCGAACGCACCTCCCTGTAGCCCTGGGGGCTGAGGCTGACGGATCCGTACATAAGCGGTCTGATAGTCCGGCCCAGGTTGGCGCTGAGCTGATTGACCGGTCTCAGACAAGCGTAGGACGGCAGAGTCAGCCTTACGAAACTGCGGTTTTCGGCATTCCATACCCTGTATACTGCGGTGACCTTGTCCCCTGCACTGACGCTGCCCCCGGCCTTGAGCACGGACTGCTTCCCGTCCGCGGAAGTCAGCACGAAATGCCTGGAGATGCGGAAACCGTTCCCTGCCGCCGCCATCTCACGATATGGACGTTCATAGCTCTTGCTCAGCACCATCACGGAAGTATTCTTCAGCTTCTCCGTACCTCCCATAATGGAAGCGACAGCATTGGTGAAAGAGAAATCGTTGGTCCAGGACTGGGTCTCCTTCTGCAGAAGCAGCCATAACCTTATACCGTCCGCCGTTGCAGGTTCATAGGGCGCAAGAAGGTCGCACAACAGGCTGTGACAGTAAGCCTCGCTGGAAAGCAGGCCGCGGTAGGGCATCACCAGATTGGGGAAATAGATGCCACCGTCACGATGCGGCACGGCGTATTCGACAAGGGATGCGATATCTTCCCGCATAGACTTCAGCACATCGACGGTGGATTGTTTCCCGACGTTCCATCCTTTCAGCAGGTTCTCTCCATCCTTGAGCGCATACAGGTTCTCAAGCGTTGCCAGGCGCAGAACCTTCGCGAATATGCTGCCGGGCAGGCTGCGCACGTCGGAAGGGAAAAGGTATTTCTGCGCGGAAGAGGCGAACTCCTTCATCTGCTTTGCCGTTCCGGAATCTCCGGAAGCAGGCGCGAACTTCACTTCGGGATAGAAGCTGCGCACAAAAAGGTAGGTTCCAAGGC
Organism: Bacteroidales bacterium; assembly: GCA_024401635.1. GTDB lineage: Bacteria > Bacteroidota > Bacteroidia > Bacteroidales > UBA932 > Cryptobacteroides. The sequence continues at coordinate 34,191 of JAKSKP010000014.1, read as the reverse complement.
TTACTTCAGGGCTCCAGACCTGTACTTTACCGGGAATGCCGCGCGTCACGCGGCCATCGAGATAGAGCACGGCTGCGGCAAGCATATCGTCATTCAGGAAACCCTTTCCCGTGCGCGCACGCACCCTCGCGTTCCTTTCAAGAACAGTGGCCGTGACTATGGGTGAGGATGACATTCCGCCTATCCAGGCGAAACCTCCGTCATCATTGATGAATTCCGACAGGGCGGCAGTCATTTCCGACACTTCCGCGCTTCCGCCGGTAAGATGATTGTAGAGCAGGTTCGTTGCGATGGCGTCGCTGAGGCCGAGAACGCTTTTCTCCCCTACCGGGAGATGGGGAGCCAAAGCCCCTACAAGTATCTCCGATACTGATATCTCCTCGAAAAGGGCGCCTTCAACGCTTGTATTGACAAAAGCCTGACGCAGCGAAGAGAGAGCCTCTTCCCTGTCGTCCCCGCCGCCAAGGACCATGCTGTGCGACTCGGTCACAGCCTGTATTGACGGAGATACGGGCACGCTGAAAGCCAGGGCATCCGAATAATGCTTTTCCCTGTCGGCGAAAGTCAGCACGAAAGGAAGCCGGCCAACGCCATAAGGGACATCGAGAACAAACTGGACACTGACAAAAGAGGATTTGCCGACCTCGATTTCGCTGGAGAAGCTGCCGAGTTCCCCGGCATCAAGCGATATGGTTCCGACAACGTCCGCATCCAGAGCGGAAACCACTGCCTTCATCACGTAACGGTCACCCTCGTGGAGCACGACAGGCTCCGCGACGGACAGTTCGACGGGAAGAGACACTATCATTTCCTTTCTTGTCACGGCGTTTTCCATAGCCTTGTTGTGAGCATATGCATTCAGCACGAAGGTTCCGGTCTTGTCGGAAGTTCTGAAGCTGACGCTCACTTTCCCGTCCTGGGATGTCTTGAGCTGCGGTTGCCAGCACAGCACGCCGGCAAAGTCGTTCCTCACGGACACAGCGTCACCGGCTGCGCTGCCGGACACTCCATCCTCATCCATCTTCTGGAACGGAACCGCCTCATTGGCCAGAGCCATACTGCGTACCGCTATCCATCCGCCACCGGACATAGTACCGGCGACGCCGGCAAGATAAGGAGGTGCGGACCTTCTGACGTAAGGCGACACGATGCCCCAGACATTGGGACGTATCGTTTCGCTGCTCTTGTCGAATACGGACACAGCCACTTCGGACTCGGGTTCGGCATCCAGAGCCAGCTCGTACTCGGTTCCTGGCACGGCCCTGTCGGTAAAACGGCTGACTTCGAGATGGTATTCCCTCTTTGCTGCAGGACGCATATACTCACGCGACCACTGGTACATCCTGCCGTTGCGGAAATAGAAGACCCTCAGGGTCACGATATCGGGACAGCTCTCTTCGAAAGGAAGGGAGAAATGCGCCACAGCGCCTTTATCTGTGGTTTTTCCTTCAAGATGCAGACTTCCTTCATACAGGCATTCGCCCTCATTACCATACAGGGAGACCACGGCCCATACAGGGCCTCTTCCAACGGCAAAATCGAAGGCTATGCCCTTTTCCGGACGCTCTATGAAAATATTCTCCACATCAGCGCTGATACTGTCGGAGTCAGGCGAGAACCTGATTATCCTGAATGTCCTGCAACTGCTTATGGCTTCACCGTGAGAATCCCTGACCGTTGCGTTGAAGCTGACATCATACTCACCCTCGGACTCAAGAGCGAGTTCCAGCTTTTCCCCGGAGAAGGTCTTCCCTTCCGCTATCTTCTGCCTGCCACGGCATACGGAATAGGTCAGTTCAATCCTCTGCGGAACCCCGTCGGCATTGAGCACCTCCGTATTGAATATTCCCCTGTCAGAACTCAGCACGAAACATTGGCCGGCATCGGCCTCAACGCTTGCGGGAGTCTCGTTCTCGAGCGAAACGCGCATGTCCAGCCATCTGCCGGCGCGGATATTCCTGGTGAACTGCAGCGTGCTGCCGCTGGCGGAATTCACCACAAGTGTCAGGCACTCGCCCCAGGCGGGCGAAGTCGGAGCCGGTATCCTCAGACGGAAGCTCCCGTCACCGTCTACGTCAAATTTCTCCCGGTTCCCGGTCCAGGAAAGTTCGTACCAGGCGGACGTCACGCTCACCCGGTGTCCGTTGTAGGATTTCACACGGCCGCTCACGGTCAGACTGTCACCGGCAAAATACAGGGAATCAATCTTATCGAATTCACAATAGAAATCGGGAAGCACGAAATCATCCACGCGCAGAGTGGCATACGAAAGCCTTCTGTCCGTTTCCAGGACGATGGAGCACTCCCCTCCCTTTATGTCGGAAGGCAGGGTAAAGTCCGCCATCACCGAGCCGAACTCATTGGTCTTCACCTGCTTGGACATTACAACATCTCCATCCGGATTGAGCAGTGACAGTTTCGCCGCCGTATTCTTCGGTACGACCGCCATGTCTTCGGCATAAATACCCTTGTACAATATGCCCTTGCAATGCACCACGTCCTTGCGATGATATGCTCCGCAGTCAGTGAACAGCAGGGCTTTGATTTCATCTTTCCTTTCCGGCGGGCCGACGATTGCCAACGGACCGCTGAAGCTCACCTGCCCGCTGGAATGGAAAACTCCTGTGCTATCTGTATAACTGCATACCACATAATGCTTTGACGTGGCGGATGTCTTGAGCAGCGAAGCGAATTCATCCGGCAGAAGCGCGAAACCGCCCTCCTGGCATACGCCCTCACGCGACAGGGCGAGTCTGTCTGTCCTGTTCTGATACAGGGCGACGTCATATTTTCCAAGAGGCCTGCCGCTGTCGTAGTCCGCTGCATACAGTTTATATCCCTGCGCATCCTGCACAGCGGCCAGGGATATGCTGTGACGGCGTATGTTGAAGTTCTTCACATCGTCACCGCATATAAGATTCACCGTATAATCGCCGTCATCCCTCGAAGGGAAAGGCATTGCTACGGTGTCCTTCAGGTAATAGCTTCGCTTGTCATTCCTGACAGTTCCGGTATATACAACGCCTTTCGACCTCCTGTCGTTCTCCGACAGTTCAAGTTGGGTTTCAGACATATTGCGGAACACTACATAAAGGCAGGCGCTGTCGGCGAATGCCTCCACATCCCTGCCGTCAAGGGTTTCAATCATATCCTTGACCAATCTGCATTCCCGGGCCAGAAGGGCGCCGGTGCCGGTAAAAGATGCACGCTTGCTCTCAAAGTCCGCACATTCCTGACGGAGTTTGCGGAAATCCCCGGATGAAGCCGTCCTGTCGACCTGCAGGGTATCCATCTTCAGGGAAAGAAGCATCTGAGCGCCCAGCAGTGAAGCGGCGGATCCCGCCCATCGCTTTGAATAACTTTCATACAGGGCGCTGCGTGCAGCTATGCTTTGATAAAGTCCATCCGCCTTTCCTGACAGGGCATCGAATTCCGCATAGGCCGCCTGCTGGGACTGCACTCCAGCCGTCTGTACTATGATGGACCTGATACGCTCAGCCTCACTGCCTTCGCTTTTCCCGAGCAGAATCCAAAGGGCGAACTCATAATCATTGTTCACGAGCTTCCCCAGAGCCTTTCCGTAGATGGACGATCCCCTCGTCGTCCACAGCGCGCCGTTCTCATAAAAACCGCGGCTGGTCTTTTTCCTGAGGACCGCGGCCTTGTCAAGGACTGCCTGCAGGTCCAGTTTTCCGCACACGAGGTCTATGACAGGTTCTCCATATGCCGCGAAAGCGGAATCCCGCTCTGCAGTCAGACGCCCGTGGTCCTTCCAGTTTATTCTGCTGCCGGCGCTGACCTTCTTCGTCCAGGCATCATAGAAATCCCAATTGTCGCGGCCGCCTTCAGCCTCGCGGATTATCCTGTCAAGTATCTCCATCTGAGCCCTGGGCCGGTCCGCATCGAGGGCGGCCTGATATTCCTTCCACAAATCGGTGTCCATACCGGACATAACTGTGCCAGCGCACAGCAGGGACATGGCAAGTATCTTTTTCATAACTGTCAGGTTTTCAAACTATTTCTTATCCTTGAAAAGAGGCACCGCCTCGCTGACAACGTAAGTGCTGCCACCGATATACAGCAAAGGTCTTGCCAACGACGAACATCTGTCCAGAGCCGCCCTTACGGCATCCTTTACATCTGGGACAGCCTCGGAATCCTTCCGCCCCGCCCTGGCATACAGCTGGTCCGACGGCATGGCGCGATGATTGGCCGCAGCGGTGAAATATATGTATGAGCGCCGGGGCAATATCTTCAGCACCGCATCCACGTCCTTGTCACGGACACTGCCGTAAACCATCACCAAATCGCTGTATTTCCCGCTATCCAGAAGGCTTTCGAGCTGTCTGAAGTTGTATTTGAGCCCGTGCTCGTTGTGCCCTATGTCACATATAGTACAGGGGGAGTCGGAAAGTTTCTCCCAGCGTCCGTGGAAATCGCAGATGGAGGCGGCCCGGCGTATAGCGTCAAAATCGGGCTGCATCCCCGCAACCAGAAGCGCACAGCATACCGTACGCAGGTTCTTCTCCTGATATATGCCGCGAAGGTCCATCAGAGGCAGAGCCTCAGACATGCCCGCAAGGATCTCATCACCCACATTCATGCGGTCTGCGAAGAATATGTCCGACCCGCACGCCTCCGCCCTGGATGAGAACACCCCGTCCGTTTCCGGAGAGGATTCGCCTATGACAACCGGCACACCAGGTTTGATGATTCCGGCCTTTTCGCCGGCAATATCCTTCAGCGTGGGACCCAGAAGGTCCATATGGTCATAGCCAATGTTGGTTATCACCGAAAGCGAGGGAGTTATCACGTTGGTAGCATCCAGCCTGCCCCCCAGGCCGGTCTCTATCACGGCGACGCCGACCTTTTCCTGCGCGAACCAGCTGAAGGCCATAACGGTTGTTATCTCGAAGAAGGACAGGTCAAGTTCATCCATATCATCCCTGTATTTCCGGATGAAATCCCAGACGAAGCCGCGCGGCACCTCCCTGACGGAAGATTTTCCATCCGCAATGGTTATCGTGCGCATCCTTTCCCTGAAATCCAGGATATGCGGAGACGTGTAGAGCCCCACTTTGAGACCCGACGCCGCGATATTTGCCGCCAGCATGTTGCAGGTGCTGCCCTTGCCGTTGGTGCCGGCAACGTGGATGCAGGTGAAGGCTGTTTGGGGATTGCCTGTCCTGCCGAGCATAGTCCTCACCCTGTCAAGGCCGGGCTTGTACGCAGACTGGCCCTTTGCCCCGAACGAAGGGAAGCGGACAAAAAGTTCGGCAAGCATCGCATCATATGCCTCATCTGAAAATGGAATTTTCATATTATTGCAGCATTTATCCACAAAAATACTTATTTTTGAAGATAAATCAGCGTATTGCAGATGAAAGATACCATCTCACCTCTTTTTTCCCAATACATTCTCGACGGAGTCCAGATGGACGAGACCCCGTTCAGCGCCCTGTATGACTGCCTTGACGGCAACGGCACCGTGGATGTGCCGGAAGGGCCCTTCGAAGACATAGTGGACGAATATCTGGACAGGAAACCCATTTCCTGCGAATATGACCCGGAGAAGATCGACGCTTATGTCCAGGCCATACTGCGTTCGTCCAGGAACAGCCGCAGGGTGAACACGGACTATCCCGTCACCTGGACGCGCAACGCCATAAGCGCCGCCCTTCTGGACTGCATCTTCCGCGAAGGCCACTTCACGCTTCAGGACATACTTCTCATCGCCAGATGGGACTGGAACAACGAGCCGGCCGGCAATCTGGCCGCCTTCTACGACAGCACGGTCACTGCAGGACGCTACCTGTTCGACCTCGGAGTGAAGCTGGACCGGTATTTCGTGGAATCCAACCATCGCGACTGCCTGCTGGAGCTTGAACTGAGAAACAGGATAAGTCTCAGGCGCAAATGTCCCGACACCATCAGCGGCAATGCCGCCGACTGGCTGGTCTACATACCTTTCGACAACTCCCCAAGGAGCCTCGGAGGCTCGGCCCTCTCCACCGTCATAGGCAACGGAACAGGAGCTGAGACAGACAGCCAGGACCCCGACTATTTCATTGACTGCTATGAAGTTGTCCGGGAACTGGTGGAAGATGGCGTAATCACTGCAGGCATACCCGTCGGCTACGGAGGACTCATCACGGCGGCTGAGAAATTCCGGGGCCGCAACGGATTCACATTGGATGCGGGCAACCTTATGGCAGCCACGGGCGAGAACGACATCGTCAAGCTGCTTTTCTCCGAGACGCCGGGCATAATCGCCCAGATACGCGACGAGGACTACGATTACATAGACTCCCAGTTCCTGCTGCAGGAGATAGCCTACTATCCGCTGGGACACCCCGACAGGGATTCGCGCTGCGTGAAAGTCACCAGCGGAAACCGCAGCGGCGTCGCTGGCATACTGGATTCATTGCTGAAAAATTCATAAAGACACATATCGGAAAAACGGAATATGAAAAAAGCCATCCAAGTCCTTGCAGCGCTCGTCTGCGCATCCATTGCGGCATCGGCAAAGGATCCGGTGACCGTACACTCGCACAACGACTACAAGCGCGACGTCCCCTTCCATCAGGCATACGCACAGAAAATCACCTCGATAGAATGCGATATGTACTATGTAGGTTCGGACGATTTCTATGTCGGCCACGAGTTGGAAGAAACGACTCCTGACGTCAATTTCGACAACAAATACCTGGAACCTGTGCTCGAGCTGTACAGGAACAACGGAGGGCACGCCTGGGCCGACGATCCCGAAAGGCCGCTGCAGCTGCTGGTGGAAATAAAGTCGGATGATCCGGACGAGTTCCTCAAGGCCCTGGTCAGGAAATTGAGCAGATATCCGGAAGTCTTCGACCCCGCAGTGAACCCCAAGGCCTGCCGCATAGTGATGACCGGGAACCTGCCGGAGCCCGCCGACTGGGACAGATACCCGTCCTTCATCACCTTTGACGGACTGCTCGAAAAGAAATATACCCCGCAACAGCTGGAAAGAGTGGCCATAATCAGCGAATGCTTCGACAACTACAGTCACTGGAAGGGCGAGGGGCCTATGAGCCGCAAGGATTTCAAGGCGATAAGGGAGGCCGTAAGCAAGGCCCACTCAATGGGCAAGCCCATACGCTTCTGGGGCTGCCCCGACAACGTCACGACCTGGTCCGCCTGGATAAGCCTGGGCATAGATTACCTGAACACGGACCAGCCCGAACTGTGCCGCCGCTTCCTGTCCGGCCGGATGGCCGGCTCCCCCGCATCCAAGAAGAAACAAACAGGCAGATAATGCGAAAGACGATTCTCATAACAATCCTCGCCCTTTCCTGCTGCAGCGCATATGCCCAGCAGGCCGGCGGACCTTCCGGGAAATACAGGCTTCCCTTCAAGAACACATACAGCAAGGAAGCTCTGGTGACGGAGAACGGTTTCCGAACGATGAAGCCTTGCAGGCAGGAACCGGTAAGCTTCAACTCAGCCAGGGCCGCCCTGCCGTCTCCCCTGTGGCAGGGGCACTCCAAGGAAATCGAGATGTACTGGAAAGCCTGGGAGATTGCCTGGGGCAACATACGCCAGCCGGAGGAAGAATCAGGCTTCGTATCACCCTATCTGGACATTGCGTACAACGGGAACATTTTCATGTGGGATATGGCATTCATGATGATGTTCGCGCACTACGGCAACCAGGTGTTCCCCTTCGTCAATTCGATGGACAATTTCTACTCCCACCAGCACCCCGACGGGTTCATATGCCGGGAGATCCATTCGGACGGTTCGGACTGCTTCGAGCGCTTCGACCCGGTCAGCACAGGTCCCAACCTGCTGCCTATGGCGGAGATGAAGTTCTTCCGCCAGTATGGGGACACGGACCGTCTGTTCAGGGTATTCTCTGCCCTGTGCGCATATAACAGGTGGCTGCGTCTCAACCACACCTGGCCCGACGGCTCGTACTGGTCTAGCGGCTGGGGTTCGGGGATGGACAACATGCCGCGTGTCGGGGAGGAGTACAACCCAATATACAGCCACGGGCATATGACCTGGCTGGACACAATGCTCCAGCAGTATATGGTGGACCGCCTGCTGCTTGAAATGGGGTTCTACATTGAACGCTGGCAGGAAATCGAGGACTTTGAGGACGAGATGAAATTCATCAGGAAATACGTCAACGAGAAGATGTGGGACGAGAAGACCGGATTCCTCTATGACCGCCGCGCGGACGGAAGCTTGTGCGATGCAAAGGGCATACACGCATTCTGGGTCCTTCACACCGACATCCTTGACAAGGACCGCATGGACCGTATGGTGGCGCATCTGAACGACAGCACCCAGTTCGCACGCACCCATATGATTCCCTCACTCGCAGCAGACCATCCCAAGTATAAGGACAACGGACGCTACTGGCAGGGAGGCGTATGGCCAGGCGTGAACTATATGGTCATGGACGGCCTCTACCGTCAGGGATACAAGGACCTGGCCCGCAGTATTGCCGCCAACGATTACGCCAACATACTGGAGATCTACAGGAACACGGGCACCTTCTGGGAATACTGCGCGCCCGAGAGCGCGGAGCCCGGCTTCATGGCCAGAAAGGACTTCGTAGGATGGGGCGGTCTCGCTCCCATTTCCGAATTCATCGAATTCATTCTGGGCATACACTCTGACTGCGCGGAAAAACTGGTCACCTGGGAAATGAACCTGACCGAAGAACACGGGATAGAGCGACTGCCGTTCGGCACGGACGGGCGTATTTCGCTGCAGGCTGCCGAGCGCAGGAACGCCTCCCAGAAGCCCAGGGTCACCGTGAGTTCCAACGTCGAATTCGACCTGGTTGTCAACTGGGGGGATGGCGAAAGTTCAGGCAGGGTACACATTATGCCGGGGAAAAGGACCGTTGTCAAATTGTAAAAAAATCACTAACTTTGCAGCGCTTTACGCGCAGGTGGAGGCTTTTGCTCGATAACTAATTAACTAACAATATTTTATGTCAACAAAGAAACGTGTTTATCGCTTCGGCGGCAAGAATGCCGAAGGCGATGGAAAGATGAGAGAACTGCTGGGTGGCAAGGGTGCCAACCTGGCTGAGATGTGCAGGCTCGGTATCCCCGTACCTGCCGGTTTTACGATTACAACTGAATGCTGCACCGAATATTACGAACTCGGCGGAGGTTATTCAAGCGAACTTCGTCAGGACGTTGCAGAGGCTCTGAAGGCCACTGAGGCCATTATGGGCAAGAAATTCGGCGATACGGAAGATCCCCTTCTGGTATCCTGCCGCAGCGGTGCGCGCAGTTCAATGCCCGGTATGATGGACACCATCCTCAACATCGGTCTCTGCTCAGCCACGATTCCCGGTCTTATCAAGAAAACCGGCAATCCCCGTTTCGTATATGACGCATACCGCCGTCTCATAATGATGTACTCAGACGTCGTTATGGAGAAAGCCGAAGGCATCGAACCCGCCGACGGACAGGGCATTCGCCAGCAGCTCGACCGTATGATGGAAGAGCTCAAGGAGAAGAAAGGCTATGCTTCCGATACCGACATCACCGCAGAGGAGCTGAAAGACCTCGCAGAGCAGTTCAAGGCACGCATCAAAGCCGTTCTCGGCGTTGAGTTCCCTGACGACGCACAGGCTCAGCTCTGGGGTTCAATCGGCGGCGTGTTCAAGTCCTGGAACGGCAAACGCGCCATCGCTTACCGCAAGATCGAGGGTATTCCCGATGATTGGGGCACTGCAGTCAACGTCCAGTCAATGGTGTTCGGAAACATGGGCGAGACTTCAGCGACAGGTGTTGCATTCAGCCGCAACCCCGCTACAGGTGACAACAAGTTCTACGGCGAATGGCTCATCAATGCCCAGGGCGAGGACGTGGTTGCAGGTATCCGCACCCCTAACCCCCTCAACAACGCCACAAAGAACGACCACAACAAACACCTTGCATCCCTCGAAGACGCAATGCCCGAGGTTTACAAGGAGATTGACGGAATACGCAAGCATCTCGAGGAGCACTTCCACGATATGCAGGACATCGAGTTCACCATTCAGGAAGGCAAACTCTGGATGCTCCAGTGCCGCATAGGCAAGCGTACAGGTCTTGCTGCCCTCCAGATGGCTATGGATATGCTGGATGAGAAGATGATCGACGAGAAGACGGCTGTCATGCGCGTCGCTCCCAAGCAGCTCGACGAGATTCTCCACCCTATCCTCGACCCCGCTTCCGAAAAGAAAGCCAAGGTCATCGGCAACGGTCTTCCCGCATCTCCCGGTGGAGCCGTAGGTACAATCGTATTCACTTCAGAGGCCGCAATGGCCGCTGCAGCCGCAGGCAAGAAGGTCATTCTCGTACGTGAGGAGACCTCTCCCGAAGATGTCGAAGGTATGCGCGCCGCCGCCGGTATCCTTACCCAGCGCGGAGGTATGACCTCACACGCAGCCCTCGTGGCCCGCGGATGGGGCAAATGCTGCATCGTGGGTTGCGACACCCTCAAGATTGACTTCGATGCCAAGACCGTGACCTTCACAGGCTCAGGCGTGACCCTCAAGGAAGGCGACAGCGTTTCTCTCAACGGTTCCAAAGGTGCCGTTTACGGAGTCGCCATCGAGACTATGGACGCCAGCGAGAATCCCCTGTTCATCAAATTCATGAACATTGTGGACAAATACCGCACAATGGGCGTACGCACCAACGCCGACACACCCGAGGATGCCGCACGCGCAGCCTCATTCGGCGCTGAGGGCATAGGCCTGTTCCGCATCGAGCATATGTTCTACGGACGCAACAGCGAGACTCCCCTCGCCAAACTCCGCAAGATGATAATGTCAACCACCGACAAGGAGCGTCAGGGCGCCCTCAACGAACTTGAGCCTTACATCAAGGCCGCCGTAAAGGGCACCATGAAGGTTATGGACGGCAAGCCCGTTACCTTCCGTCTTCTCGATCCTCCTTTGCATGAGTTCGTTCCCCAGGGGCAGGCTAAACGCGAAGAACTTGCCCACGAGCTGCACATCAGCGAGCAGGATATAGAGAAACGCGGCGAGAGCCTCCACGAGGTCAACCCTATGATGGGACACCGCGGAGTCCGTCTGCACGTAACCTATCCTATGATTGCCGAGACTCAGTACCGCGCCATATTCACGGCCGCCATCGAGCTTCAGAAAGAGGGTCTGAACCCCAAACCTGAGATAATGATCCCCGTTACCATCAGCGAGCGTGAGCTCAAGTTCCAGAAAGCAATCTGCGAAAAGATCAAATACGAGGTTGAGGCACATACCGGCGAGAAGGTCAACTTCTTCAAGTTCGGTACTATGATTGAGATTCCCCGCGCCGCCCTCACCGCCGACCGTATGGCCAAGACCGCTGAGTTCTTCTCATTCGGAACCAACGACCTCACCCAGATGACCTTCGGCTTCAGCCGCGATGACGTCGGAACATTCATGGGCGACTACCTCGGCAACAAGATTCTGGACAACGATCCTTTCCAGACCATCGATACCAAGGCTGTCGGCAAACTTGTCGAATACGCAGTAACCGCAGGCCGTGGCACCCGTCCAGAGCTCAAATGCGGCATCTGCGGCGAGCACGGAGGAGACCCCGCTTCAGTGGAATTCTGCTACAAGACCGGTCTCAACTACGTATCCTGCAGTCCTTTCCGCGTTCCTATCGCACGCCTTGCTGCTGCGCAGGCTGCCATCAAGGCCGGTAAGTAACATATAATAATGGAGAAGCCGGTCCCGAAAGACCGGCTTCTTTGTGTACTAAAACCTAAACCTGATATATAGATGCGGCCGAATAGCGGATTGTTGCACGTAATTGCAAAAAAAATTGAATTTTTTGCAGTTTGCGCCCTGTTTTTGTCCCAGGGTGACGTTTTCGCGCAGTCCGTGATGGGGCAGTTCGCCCACAGGTCGCACAATCCGTATCCGGTGGAGCGTCGTTTTCTGTGGCATCCCTCCACGCCTACCAAGGCGCTGGAAGGCGATCTGCACGCCCTGGTAATACTCGCGGAATACAGCGACGTGAAATACACCCACAGCGCAGATGAATTCAAGAACGTCCTCATAAAACAGGAGAAAAGCGCCAGGCAGTATTTCAAGGATCAGCTTGGCATACAGCTGGACATTACCGTCGTGGGACCGGTGAAGGCGGACAAGAACCGCAGCCATTACGGCACCAACAATTCCGAAGGCAAGGACACGCATCCCGGAGAATTCATAGCCAACGTATGTGAGAAGGCGGACTCCCTGGTGGATTTCTCCGTGTTCGACGATGACGGGGACGGCTATGTGGACAACATCTATGTATTCTACGCAGGCGAGGACGAATCCCAGCAGAAACTCAAGCCCAACGGCGAGATGGAGAATTCCAACTTCATGTGGGCCCATTCGTGGACGCTGGAAGAAAGCGACTACGGAAAAGTGCTCACGCTGGACGGAGTGAACATCAACGGCTATGCCTGCTCCTCGGAGCTTTACCGCAACTACGACTCCACGGGTGACTTCAAGGACGTGATTGCCCCTATAGGCACTTTCTGCCACGAGCACTCGCACATATTCGGGCTCTCCGACCTGTATGACACCGACTATGAGAAAAGCGGCGGCCTGGCTGCCGGCTTATGGGGCAGGACGGGTCTTATGGACAACGGCAACTATAACGACAACGGTGTAACCCCGCCCAACTTCAATGCCATAGACCTCGAGACCGTAGGCAAACTTGTACCTGAGGAAATGAAGGCAGGCAGGTATTCACTGCTTCCCATAGGCAGCGAGGGGGCAAAGAGCTACAAGATCACGAATCCCCTGAACAAGGACGAGTACTATCTCTTCGAGTGCAGGAACGATGCCGGATGGGACGAATTCATAGGCGGCAAAGGCCTTCTGGTATATCACATTGACAAGAGCCCCGACTACAGCACCATGTCCGAAACCTTGAACAAGCCGCTTACTTCGGACAAGAGGTGGATACCGTACAACCAGGTGAACTGCAGACCTGACCATCAGTGCGCAGACCTGATAGAAGCCGACGGCAGGGACGACAACTCCCCTTCCGCCACATCCAAGGCCGACATCTCCGGCATATTCTTCCCCCAACCGGGAGCTACCGCTCTGGGCGGGAAGTCCGACATCAAACTTTCCTACTGGGACGGATCCGCATCCCCCCTGTCTGTCAACGAAATATCCTTCAAGGACGGTACGGTGACCTTCGTGGTGAAGGACGAGAACAGCCCCATACCTCCGACTCCCGTCAATCCGCCTGAAGACACCGATATGCTCTATATCCTGGTGCTGGATGACGGCAAGACGCTGGAGATGCAGGTAAGCAACGACGTGGACGCAAAGGAAGTGAAATGGTATTTCAACGGTGAGCCCATAACCGATCCCAAGTCATTCATCCCCTCGGGCAACGGGACTGTCAGGGCTGAAATATACTGGCAGGACGGAAGTACCGATTATATTATGAAAGAATGGAACGGAAGAAATTGACATACGCTGCAGCGGCGGTCCTCTTCGCCCTGCTCCTCGCTTCGTGCAAGGAGCCATACGCTCCATCTGACAAGGAGGTCTTCCTGAAACAGACCGACGTATGTATGGTAGCCGGCCAGAAGGAATATATCGGAGGGGCTACGGGTAAGATTCAGAGCAGCTACAACCCCACAAGGCATCTGTTCCGTGGAGGCAACGTCGAAGTGGCCGTCGACAGCACGTCCAACAAGGCAAAACGCGAAGTCGAGACTGTAAACAGTTATTTCGTGCTGATGGCCGATGCCGTGCCCGAAGGTACGGGCACCAGCGTCAACGGCGTACTGTATCTCAAGCATCCGTCCCTGCCCAACAGTTACAGGACATACGGCACCACCGCCTCCCCTGCCAGTTTCGAGGTCATCAGGAACGAGAATGGCCTGGTATGGCTATGGGAGAACAAGCTCAAGATAGGCGTAGTGGTCAGAACAGGTACGGGGAAATAATATGGCAGTCGAAATCGAAAGGAAATTCCTTGTCTGCGGCGAATTCAAGCATCTTGCAGAATCATCCGAAAACATAATCCAGGGTTATCTGAATATGGATAAGGAGCGTACGGTGCGCGTACGCGTACGCGGGGGGAAAGGCTATCTCACCGTCAAGGGCCCGACAAACGGTGTCTCACGCTTCGAATGGGAGAAGGAAATCCCCGAAGAAGACGCACGCAGGCTTCTGCAACTGTGCCCGAGAGTGCTGGACAAGACCCGGCACATCGTAAATCACGCAGGCCACGTCTTCGAAGTCGACGAATTCCACGGTGACAACGAAGGTCTCGTCGTAGCAGAAATAGAGCTGTCATCCGAGGATGAGGTTTTCGAAAGGCCGCAATGGCTTGGCGAGGAAGTCTCCTACGACAGAAGGTATTACAATTCCCAGCTTCTGGCTAAGCCCTATAAGACCTGGTAGAATCCTCCGCGCCTATTCTTCTTGACGGAATAAGGGCAATGACATAGCCCAGAGCGGCAATACTGAGCGCCGAGACTATCACATCCCCGAGTTCCAGCACCACGGGATAGGCATCAACAACATAGCTGCCAGGCATACGTATGAATCCTGTAGCCTGCTGTATAAGACAGAAAACGACACCCAGTGCAAGTCCCGCCAACATTCCGGAAAGCGTGATGAACCATCCCTCCAGAGTGAATATCCTGCGGACATCCACCAGGGAAACGCCCAAAGCCCTCAGGGTAGCGATATCATCTTCCTTTTCTATCATCAGCATACGCAGGCTGCCGAATATGCTGAACCCGAGTATCAGCACTATGAATACCATAATAAGGTACACGGCCACTTTCTCGTAACGCAGCATCTTGTACAACGAGGGGTTCTGCTGCATCCTGTCGAGAACCCTGAACCGGGGGCCGGCAAGCTCCGCGGCTTTCGCCTGTACGGCGGCGATATCCCTGGGCGAACTTCCCTCCGCCATCCTTATCTCGACGGCAGACACTTCGTCATCGAGCCCGAGCAGTTCCTGCATCACGTCACGGGCCACTATCACGAGGTTTGCATCCAGCTCGCTGTTTATCGCGAACTCGCAGGACGGCCACACGCGAACGGAATTGACGCTGGCCATTGGGTTCAGGGCGGAATAACGTCCCTCACGGTCCGGGTAATACATATTTATGTGCGAAACGAAGCCGTGATATATACCCATGGACGAGGCGAAACCCTCACCCACCGCCGCATAGCGCACCTCACCCTTTGTCAGAGTGAATTCACCGCCCGTGACATAGTCCAATATGGGAGTCTCCTGCGAATATATTTCGTCCACGCCCTTTACCAGGGCCGTGCCGCGGTTGCCCTCGTATTCCACGAATACGTTGTCCTGAAGCACCGTGGAAACGTTCTTGACCTGAGGACAATCATACAGCCAATCGTAGACCGGCCCCTCCGGTACGAAGAACTTGCCTTCGCGCGGCAATATCATCAAATCCGGCTCGACGCTGCCGAGCATCGATTTTACCAGGCTGTCGAAACCGTTGTAGACGGAAAGGATGATTATGAGAGCCGCCGTTCCCACAGCCATGCCTGCGGCGCTGATTGCGGATACAACGTTTATGACATTGTGGGACTTCCTTGCAAACAGATAGCGCAGTGCGATGAAGGGAGGCACACTCATCACTTCTTGAGCAATTCCTCTATATGCTCGACATAGTCAAGGGAAGAATCCAGGAAGAAAGCTATCTCGGGAACTATGCGCAGCTGCTTGGCCACCCTCGCACCGAGTTCTCCGCGCAGCGCCCTGACGTTCTCCTCCAGGATTTTCATCACGGCGTCGGCCTTCTGTGAGGGGAAGACGCTGACATAGACCTTGGCAACCGACAGGTCCGGACTTATCTTGACGCCGCTTACGCTCACCAGGGCTCCTGAGAAGAATCCCATACCCTTGAGCCTTATTATCTCCGCCATGTCGCGCTGGATCTGGCCTGCGACCTTGAGCTGCCTGGTGCTGTATTCTTCCATACTACTTCACGTTGATTATATAGTAGTTCTTCTTGCCCTTCTGGACAAGTATGTATTTGCCGTCAAGGATGTCGTCTCCACACACCTGACGGTCCAGATCGCCTACCTTCTCCTTGTTTATGGACACGCCGCCGCCCTGGAGCATCTTGCGGGCTTCCCCCTTTGAGGGGAATATGTCCGTCTTCACTGCCAGAACGTCCAGTATTGAAGCGGGCAGTTCGGATGCGGGGATGTCATAGGTGGGAACGCCGTCGAAAACTGCGAGGAAAGTCTGCTCGTCAAGCGACTTCAGAGCCTCCGAGGTGGCATTGCCGAAGAGCATCTGGGAAGCGCTGACCGCCTTTTCGTATTCCTCACGGCCGTGCACCATAACGGTGACTTCCTCGGCAAGGCGTTTCTGGAGCGCACGCAGATGAGGCGCCTCCGAATGCTGTGCGATAAGGCTTTCCACCTCTTCTTTCTCCAGCATCGTGAAAATCTTTATATAGCGTACGGCATCCTCATCGGAAACATTGAGCCAGAACTGGTAGAACTGGTAAGGGGTGGTACGCGCGGGATCCAGCCAGACGTTGCCTTTTTCTGTCTTGCCGAACTTGCCGCCGTCGGCTTTGGTTATGAGCGGGCAGGTCAGCGCGTAGGCATCGCCGCCGCAGGTACGCCTTATCAGTTCGGTGCCTGTGGTTATGTTGCCCCACTGGTCGGCACCGCCGAGCTGGAGCCTCACGTTATGATGCTGGTACAGGTACAGGAAATCGTAACCCTGCAGCAGCTGGTACGTGAACTCGGTGAAGGACATTCCTTCGGACGAGTCACGGCTCAGACGTTTCTTCACGGAGTCCTTGCTCATCATATAGTTGACCGTGATGAGCTTGCCTATGTCGCGTGTGAAGTTGATGAAAGTGTAGTCCTTCATCCAGTCGTAGTTGTTCACCAGTTCGGCCTTGTTGGGGGCATCGGAATTGAAATCCAGGAACCTGCCGAGCTGCGCCTTGATGCAGGCCACGTTGTGGGCAAGGGTCTCCTCGTCCAGAAGGTTGCGCTCCTGGCTCTTCATAGAAGGGTCGCCTATCATTCCGGTGGCTCCTCCGACAAGGGCGTAGGGTTTGTTGCCGCAAGCCTGGAAATGCTTGAGTATCATTATGCTCACGAGGTGGCCAATATGCAGGGAATCACCGGTCGGGTCTATGCCCACGTATGCGGACATGGGGCCTTTCGCAAGTTCCTCTTCAGTACCGGGAGTGACGTCGTGGATCATCCCCCTCCATTTCAATTCTTCAAAAAAATTCTTTATCATTTGCTATCTTTGTTATTATCAAATTGTTATACTATTCATTTTCTATCGGAGTGACGACGGAGTGACGGATTATGATTCGCAGAAGTCCATCCAGCTTCTCCTCGTCTATGGTGGGCAGTTCGTCTTCTACCTCGAAATAATACGCCTTTTCCTTGAGGACGAATTCCGACAGGTCATATGCCAGCCCTTCATCGACGATGCCCCTCTCCTCCAGATAGACCTCTATCTGATATAGTATGCTGCGCTCGAATGCCTCCCTCCGTTCGGCTATATCTCTCTCATTCCCTTGGTGTATCCAGTTCGTGACCGGCACGGCAATAGCCAAGGCCAGAACAATGCCTGCGACCTTCATCCATCTGCGTGTACGCTCCGGTCTATCCCCGTATCCCATCGCTGCAAGGATAGTCAACACGGCAACGCCAGAGAAAAAGAGAACCGGCACAAAGAATATGAACCACCGCAGAATCATTTCCCCGTCAGTCTTTCAATCATATTCCAATACTTCTCATTCTGGGCCTTCAACTCCTCAACCTGGGCACGCAGCATTTCATTCTCCTTCCGCAGAGACATGACCTCACCGGAATCACCGGCAATCTTGCCGATGTTTCCTCGACCACCGTTCTGCTCTATGTGGTCCCCGCCACTTACGCCGCACGTAAACATGCTTACGTCCCATCCCTTATCATTATCACGTAACTTACATAAATGGTTGTAAGGAAGTGGAGCCTTGCCACTCTCTGCCATTGAGATAAACTCTCTTGATACCCCAAGGAAGTCTGCAAGGTCCTTCTGGAGTAAGTGATTTACCTTTCGGAACTCCTTAATCACAGTCATTTCACAACGATTTTAGCATTATACCATAATTCCGCGTAAGAAAAATGTAATAAAAATTTGGAAATGTAAATTACATTCACTTACTTTGCAGTCGTAACCCGTAGTTATGTAATAAGGTTGCGACAATTAACACACAAAAGTAACATGCAAAGTAAGGAAATTTCCCGTAATGATGCAAGGAATTTCGGAGAAATCTGGAAATCCTTGACGGAAGAAGAACGTGAGAAACTCACATTAGACATCTATAACGCCAAATGCTGCAAAACAAGGCAGACCATTTGGAAGTGGGCCAACGGAATATCCAAACCCAGCTCTCCCATCATCCGTGATGCGGTAGCAAAGGTAGTAGGAAAAACCGTTGGCTCACGTGTTTTTGCCTCAACCCTTTTCCCTCGGTAGTATGGCTTACCACACACTCACACCGGCTGAACTGTGGGATGCTTACATCCACTACAAGGAGACCGGCACTGTACTACAACATCATCAACCAGAAACCGTAGGAGAATGGACACCGAACTATCAAGAAGACTCGACCGAATTGAGGCCCTCACTGTACTCGCAGCCAAGAACGTACTCTCCGTCAAAGATGCAGCACTTCTTACTGGCCGAACCGAGAAGAGCATCAGAAACCGACTTCCGGAGATTCCTCATAACAAAGGCCCCATGGGAGTCGTCATCGCCAGAAAGGACTTTGAAGAATGGCTTCTCGGAGTCAGTATCACACCAGAGTCCCACCTTATGAGATAACCCTTTAATCCAATACAATATGAAAAAGTTTTCCACCCTCACACCTGAGCAGTATGCTGCTCTCAAGAAACACCTCGTGCTCATCAATCGTTCGGACGTTCCGGAAGACGACGAGCATCCCTTCACAAGCAACTGTTTCCCCTGCTACCGCTTCGAGCCTGGCGAGTTGTCCGTCAAGGACGAGTCCATCGAGGCCGTAGTACTCCTTGGACGTCGCAATCCTTGGAACTGCGCCCAACTCATTGCGAGCATGATGCCGCAGGTTCTGGACCTTATTCCGGAGGAGCCTTGGTACAAGACCGCTCTCCACAACGTCTGGAGATTCATTCGCAAGGACCTGCGCGACTACGCCTCCTTCTTTGTCCGTCTCCGTTTGGCCATCCGTCATCGTGACAAGTATGAGATTGTATGCTCCCTTGCCCGTATCCTTACCGGCTTTTTCTATGGGATTATCTGCCTCGGCTTCGCCTTCTGCATCATAGCCGGATTCTTCAAGCCCCATTGCTTCATCACGGCAATCTTCTATGCTGTCCTCGTGGGCCTCTGGCGCACCAGTATGAAGGATATGAACAATATCTGGAAGTAGCCATGAACGCAGGAGACAAGATAAGCTGGAGGACGGCCAATGGCTTCGCCAAAGGAACCCTCGTTGAAAGAGTTTCCCCAGACTCCCAGACATGGCTCGTGAAGATGGACTCCGGAAGGGATATGCTCGTACACGAAACTTCAATGATACCGAACAATGAGTAAGACACGCCACTACATACTTGACAAATACCAGCGCAACATGGTAGAGAGCATCAAGGATGCCAAGACCATGAAACTGACCTGGAGCACCAGCAACGGAGACGAGATTGCGCTGCTCTTTGACATGCGCCGCTTCAACATCCGTTACCTCGTTCACTGCATCGCTCTCGCAGTGCAGGATTATTTCCAATACGCTAACCGCACGCTCTCACGATGACTATTGAAGGTACAGTACACTGCTTCTTCGAGCAATCCGGAACGTTCAAGAACGAGTTCGTTGCGCTGGGTATCCCTGCTCTGGACTATGACATCCAGAACAACTTCGGCCAGACGGACCACGTAATTGACCTGTTCGCAGAGATAGAAAAAGCCGCAGGGGGGGGTATAAGTATCTTTGATTCAATTAGTTCCAATGATTTAATTATGGCATTCTTCCCTTGCATATACTTCGAGACCATCCAGCAACTCTTCTTTGCCCTTGCATCGAGGAATCTGGAAAAGCATCCCGTGCAGGAGAAGATTCGCTACGCCTTGGAAAGACTGGAGCAGCGCACCAAGTTCCACCGGCTCCTCTATCAGCTCCTTCTGGTCTGCTATGACAAGAATCTGCGCCTCATCATAGAGAATCCGGCCACTGTTCCGAACTACCTCATATCCGGCCAGAACTTCCCGCCACCGACAATGATAGACAGGCATCGCAGGATGCGCGGAGACTGGTTCGACAAACCGACCGCTTACTGGTTCATCAACTGCGAGCCGACCAATCTGGAGAGTTACACGCCATGTCGGGAGAAGCGCACCGTCCTTTCTCTCCCTCCAGGAGCCAAGGCAGGAATATGCAGCGAAGAGAGAAGCCTGATGTCACCGGAATACGCAAGGAACTTCATCTGCGACTTCATCATTGGGCAAAGGCAGGAGCACACAACAGTAACATTATTCGACGGATTATGGATGTAGCACAAATGCACTGGTGGGAACGCGAAAAGCTGTTGACACCGAAAGACAAAGAGGCCATAGAAAAGGCAAAACATACCTGCTGGGAAGAGATTGAAGAAGACTGGGCAGAGACGGAGGCCGGACGTTATGAAATCCACTCCATCATGATGCGAAAGTATCACCGCGACGAACATCTGGCAGGAATGGAATAGACACGACAAAGGAACAATGCGGGCGTTGTTTCCTATAAAAAAGGTTAATAAAAACTGGGCTTGCCCGCGGCCCTTCGAGAACGGATAGGAAGTAAACTGGATAGTCTTCAAGGCTTTGGAAAATTTGCCTTCATACATTAGGTGGTTCGAGGCCACCCCGTTCTCCAAAATACCCAAAAACCCAATTTATATGGAAACAAACAATCAATTAACCACGTCCGGAGGAACAAGCCTCATCAAGACTGATGAACACCTCCAGAACCAGTTTATTGCTCTCTGCCAAGAGGCCGGTGAACTCCAACTTGCAGACGATGTGACCTACACGTTCAAGGCCGCAGCCGTCATTCAGTCTCTCCGCAATCTGCTTACGAAGTCAGTGGTGGAGCATTACTTCCTCCCTCTCATGGGCACACGTATCGGATTCCTTACTGACCGCGACAAGGAAGGCAAGGACGGAAAGAAGCCTGCTCCCTATGACTGGGAGACCGTTCGTGATTGCATCATTGACGGAGCATGCCGTGGTCTGGCTCCAGTAGCCAACCAGATTAACATCATCGCAGGCAATATGTATCCGACAAAGGAAGGATACACTGCTCTGCTCAAGCGTATCGGTGCGAAGTATTTCATCACCAAGAGCGAAGACAAAGCAGCACCTGGCTCTGCCACCGCCAAGATAGAATGCAAGATTTATTTCGAGCACAACGGCATTAAGAGTGACTATACCTATACCGCCACTCCGAAGAAGAATCAATTCTCTTCTCTTGACCAGCTCCAAGGAAAGGCAGAGCGCAAAGCCAAGAAGTCTCTCTACGAATATATCACCGGTATTGACCTCGGTGATGCCGACGAAGACTCCGGAGCCGTAGAGGACCAGAGCCAAGCCGTAGCAGACCGCAAGTCTCTCATCCGTGGTAAAGAATCTCAAGCACCTCAACTGTTATGAACCGTTACGCACAACTCACACCGGAACAGTTGGAGGAACACTTCTCCAATTACCTCATCGACAGTTGGTCCTACTCATCGGTGTCTTGCTTCGCTCGCAACGAGAAGGCATTTGAAATGCAGTACGTTTACCGCGAGAAGGACACCCGCTCCATTTCATCCATAGCCGGTAACGCATACCATTATGCACTCAAGCAGTACTTCTGCGCTTGGGTAGATGGTGATGCTCCGAAGGTGGTGAACCTCACCCAGTGGGCCTATGACTATCTGGACGAAGTAGGAGCGAACGAATGGAGGCTTACCGACAAAATCACTACCGTTGAGGCTGCATTGGCCGAAGCAACGAAGAATGTCAACAACCTCATTGAATCCTTCTGCGCAGAGATAAGCACCTACACCGACCAGATTGCCCGCGTGCTCTCCGTTGAGGAGAAATACGAGGACTGGGTAACAGTGAACGGAGTTGACATCCCTCTCCCTCTCCATAGCGTCATAGACCTCGTTGTTGAACTCAAGGACGGACGCATAGTCATCATTGACCACAAGTCAAAGTCCGCTTTCACCAATGAGAAGGAAGTCGCTCTGGTGCACGGCCAGCAGGCAATCACCTACGTCAAGGGATACGAGGCTGCGCACGAAGGCCAGGACGTTTCGGAAGTCTGGTTCATCGAGAATAAGATTTCAAAGAACAAAGACAAGTCCGCACAGTTGCGCAAGCACGTCTTCACCATGAACCTCGACAACCGCAGACTCTTCGAGGCTCTGCTTTATGAGCCGCTGCGCCGTATGCTTGAGGCCGTTTCCAATCCGGATTACATCTACACCATCAATCACTCTGACAATTTCGTGGACATGGCCATTCTCTATGACTTCTGGGCACGCACGCAGATTTCAGAGATTGAGGACTTCGAGTATATCCCTGCTTCCAAGAAGGACCTCCTTGCCAAGCGGCAGCGCAAGATTAAGGATTCCTCCATCGGCTCCATTGCTCCGAAGGTCATCACCTCATTCCGTAAGAATGCCGCATCGTTCATCACACTTGACTACTCACACAGCAACATGACAAATGAAGAAAAGATAGAGCACCTGCTCCGTACTTATAACCTCCAGATTCAGGTGGCCTTCAAGATTGACGGCTTCTCCTGCGACACCTACCTTTGCGAAATGGCTCCAGGCGTTGAGATTCTCTCCGTCTTCCGTCACACACTTGATATTGCCAATGCACTTGACGTTCCCCGTGTACGCTTGCAGGGAGAGCCGTTGGTGATGTATGAAGGCAAGTCTTATCTGGCCATAGAGGTCAACAAGAAGAGGACAAAAGACCTCCCTTGGGACAAGAAGTATCTGGAAGGATACCGCCTCCCTCTGGGAATCGACAACTTCGGCAATACGATTGTCTGGGACCTTGCCAACAACACGACACCTCACGTCCTCGTCTGCGGCGGCACTGGCTCCGGCAAATCCGTTTGCCTCACGAACATTCTCTACTACGCTATCGAGGCCGGTGTTGAGGACATCACCATTCTGGACCCGAAGTTCGAGTTTGCATACGCCCAGCTTCCTTCTAACGTCAAAGTCCTTTCAGACATCGCAGATATTGAGAGGTCCCTTGCCGATATGGTGAAGGATATGAACGAGCGCGTAAGAAAACGCGAGAAGCGTTACTCCCTCGTCATCTTCGATGAGTTTGCGGATGCAGCAGACCAGATGCGCACCGGAAAGGCCCTCGATGTCAAGGATGAGAACGGGCAGGTTGTGGCTCACGAGAAGTCTCTCATTGAAAACTTCAAGATGCTGCTCCAGAAGGGACGCTCCGCAGGCTTCCGCTTTGTGGCCGCAACGCAGCGTGCATCAGTGAAGACTATCCCTGGCGACATCAAGGTCAACCTCCCCGTCCAGATATGCTTCCGCGTCCCGAAAGGACTGGACAGTAAGGTTGTACTCGATACCGAAGGCGCAGAGTGCCTCAACGGAGCTGGAGACGGTCTCATCCATTCACCGGAATACAATGACGGCCTCGTAAGGTTCCAAGCATTCTATCGTCCACTTTAACACTGTATCATCATGTCAAGAATAGCAGAAAGAGGTCTCGACTACACATATCTGGATGTAAATTTCCTTTCAGATAAGAAAATCCGCAGGCTCAAGAGGCGTGCAGGCAACACTGCGCCCTACATCTTCATTGCTTTGCTTGGCGTAATCTTTAAGGAAGGATACTATATCCAGTGGGACGAGGACGCAATACTTGACCTTGCCGATTCTACCGGATTCGAGGAGGAGTTTATCACAAAGGCTGTCAGTGCCTGCGTGGAAGTGGGACTGTTCTCAAAGGAAATGTTCGATGAGCACAACATCCTCACCTCCTCCGGAATCCAGAAGCAATACAACTTTTCCTGCCAGAAAATGAAGAGGAAATCCAAGGTTGAGGAGTATTCATTACTTATTCCTTCGGAAGAAAAGCCTATTTCTTCGGAAAGAATCCCTATTCCTTCGGAAGAAATGCCGATAAACTCCGAAAATATGCCACATAAAATAGGTATAGGTAAAGGTATAGGTAATAATAGTATAGAAGAAGATATAAAAGAAGATTCTTCTTATTCTTCTTCCTTTCCTCCTTCCGTCGAAAAGTCAGAAGCTGAAAAACAAAAAGAAAAATTTCTTTCATATATGTTTTTTCAGAATTGGGCTGCGCCCAATAAGGAATTGGAAAAGTTCATCGCCTACAACAATACCGGTGGCCGTAAATGGTCAAAGATGAGCAAGGCCGAGCGCGAGTCCGCACTGATTCTCTGGAAGCAGGAGCCGGAGCAGCAGAAGAGATTCGGAACCGTTTATCTCACCTTCTGGCAGAAAATCTACGAAAAGATGGAGGAACTCAACGCTCCCCACTCCGTAGTGATAAACGCTCTCTCCGACTGCATCAACTTCACCGAGAAGGATTCGACCACAACCATTCTCTGCCCTGAGGACGTTCGGAATTTCATCGAGTGCAATCTGCAAAATGGAATCCGTGAAATCATCAACCGGTATGTATTCCAACCTCGCAGAACCAACAAAATCATGTATAAAATTCCACTTTAGCCATGGCAAACAAAATGACACCTTACGAGCAGATGATGGCCGCTCTGGAGAGAGCCAAGAAGAAAGACTCCGCACCGAGAATGGACAACGGAGACCTGGAGCACGAATTACAGTGCATTTGCGTCAAAGACTTCCGGTCAGACTATCCGGCTCTGGAGAAACTCCTCTTTGCCGTGCCGAACGGAGGATTCCGCAACAAGGCTACCGCAGGAAAGATGAAGGCAGAAGGAGTGACATCCGGAGTATCCGACCTCATTCTTCTGGTCCCGAACAAACTGTTCCACGGTCTCTGCATTGAAATGAAAATAATCCATGAGTTCACGGACGGTAACGGCAAGTTCCAGAGAAAGAAGACCTATCAGGAGCCGGAGCAGAGAGAATGGCAGTCACTCGTGGAGAATCAAGGCTACATGTACGTGGTTTGTCGCACCGAAGATGAGTTCAAGCACATAGTGGACAATTATTTATCAACAACAATTTACTCAAAACCAACAAAGATATGAAAACACAAGTTTGCACATTTGACACATCCGTCATCAGAACCTATCACAAGTACGGCGACGAAACGAAGGCCGCACTGAAAGAACTGTTTCCACGCATCGACTTCTCAAAGCCGGTGGCCATCACCGACCGAATCAAGACTTGGGATGACGTAGTTGACGAGCTGGGCACGGACCCCACAAAGGCTCTGCCCTCAAATGCAGATAAAGACCTCGTTGCCTACGTGAAAATCCGTGCGATTGCCGAGGTCCTCAACGAAGGTTGGACTCCGCAGTTCACCGTCAACGAACGTCGCTACTTCCCTTGGTTCGTACTATACACCAAAGAGGAGATAGACCGCATGTCTGATGACGTACGCTCCCGTGTGGTGCTCCGGTCGCTCTACAGCGCGCACGCGGATGGCGGCGTTGCGTCTGCGAATGCGGATAGCGATTCGTCGTGTGCGAGCACGCACTATGGTTCCCGTCTTGCCTTCAAATCAAGAGACCTGGCAATCTATGCTGGGGAGACGTTCGCAAAGGAATATGCGGATTTTGTCTTCCCAGAAAGGCAAAATCCGCTCGGTTTCAAATATGAAGTGCCAACCAACGAAGACGAATAGCAGGCAGGCGAAAGTGTGTCGGAACTGCTGCTTCGCGGTGGATTACGGTTCCGACACCTTCGGATGCCTCAAGGAAGGACGGTTGACCTTCTCGGACGAATCCTGCAAACAACATCGTTTCACACAAAGAAAAAGCAACAATGGATGCACA
Organism: Bacteroidales bacterium; assembly: GCA_024401635.1. Taxonomy (GTDB): domain Bacteria; phylum Bacteroidota; class Bacteroidia; order Bacteroidales; family UBA932; genus Cryptobacteroides. The sequence goes on along the minus strand of JAKSKP010000014.1, from coordinate 8,163 downwards.
AATCATCAATAACTTCTTGGAGGCCGTACGCGCAATGCGAGAGGCCCAGAAAGCCTACTTCAAAGCACGCAAGGACCCCAACTCAACTCCCCAACTTATCTGGTCGCTGCTCGAAGATTCACGGAAGAAAGAGGAGAAGGTGGATAAGTTTCTGGAGAATGAAAATCCCAACGAACCCAAATTGTTTTAGCCTCAACAAATCATCACCATCATGTCAAACGTAAACATCGACCCTACGCCCTGGCGCAGTCTCTCCCAGAAGAACCAGGTGCTTTCCTACCTCCAAGCCGGAGGTACACTCACTCCCCGCAAAGCAAGGAAACTCATCGGCACATACAAGCTGGCCACCAGAGTCTCTGAACTCATTCTTGAAGACGGACACACCGAGATTGAAAAGAAACTCATCTGGGTCCGGACGCGAAAAGGCAAGGCTCAAGTTATGCGGTACTCCATTCCCAAGGACAAAAGACAGCAGAAGTGATGAGACCTCAAAGAATACGCAGAGCCAGACGGCTCTTGACAAAAAGATGGTTCATCCGGCTCCTTGCATGGAAATACGGGATGCTTTGCGACCGCTGCAACCGGAAGATATTCAGTGCAACTCCGGACCAACTGGACCGGCTGTCCGAAAGTCAAACACGATATGCCATAAAACACGCTCGGTATAGCAACAAACTCAACAAGTAACATGGAAGAAAAATTATTGCTCAAAGTCTCAATAGACGAAAAAGGAAATACAGTCGTCGATATTCCCAACAAGGACGATGCCTGCATCAGTATCACCAACTATATCTGGGACCACATCACAAAGAATGATACCGGTCCTCTGGATACCATCTTTTCAATCGTCGTTCACATGCTCGCGATGAATCTGGACAAACGTTTCGAGGAACAATTCATCCGGAACATCAAGGATACCACTCCACAGTACCGTGAAGGATACCGTGCGCTGCGCCAGCAGATGATGAAAACAAAGTCGTGATATGGTACGGGATATTGCAATAGTCAATTACAACACTCCGGAACTGACCACCATGGCCATACGCAGCGTGCGCAAGCATACTCCAGGATGTCGCTTCACAGTGTTCGATAACTCCGACAAGTATCCTTTCGAGGGAATGGACGGCGTGAGGGTCATCGACAATACCAAAGGTCAGGTGATAGACTTCAATGCCTTGCTTGCAAAGTATCCGAACAAGCGTGACACTGCAAACAACCATGGCAGCGCGAAGCATATTGCCTCCGTGGACTATCTCTTCGATGTCCTTCCGGACGGCTTCCTTTTGATGGACAGTGACGTTTTGGTAAGATGGGACATATCGCCCTTGTTTGACGAGCATGTTGCATGGTGCGGAACAATAGAACACACGCCTCCGTATCCGTTCATGTATAAGCGTATCTTCCCTTACCTGCTCTGGATTAACGTACCTATGCTGCGCAGCAATGGTATCCGTTTCTGGCACGAAGGAATGGTCTATAAGCTGAGTTACACCGGCAATCGCTACTACGATACCGCAGGCTCCTTGCTCAAGGATTGTACCGATGCCAGACTGCCTTTCAAGGAGGTCAACATCTTCGATTACATCGTTCATTATGGAGGAGCCTCATGTAGAAAACTCGACCCAAGAGACGTACGGGACTGGATGTTCAGACATGCAACCCTCTGGGATACGAAGAAGTATCTGGTCGTGATACCTTACCTGCCTTCCGCAGCGCAGGGACGCGAGTTGGAGTATGCCATCGCCGGATGGAGAAAGCACTTCAAGGAAGACTACACCATCGTCGTTGTCGGTGAGAACCTGCCCGCGATAGATGCAGAAGATGTCGTTTGCCTGGAGTCGAAAAGAGTTGACGCAACTCCTGGCCAGTGGAGGCAGCACGTTGACTACGTGAAATGCTTCCGAGCCGTAAGGGACGCATTCCCTGAATATGAAGGTTTCATATTCGTTGCGGATGACTGTTACGCCGTCAATGACTTTGACATTGCCGATGTCAAGTTCCTCAAGATGCTTGCTCCCGAATTGGACTTCAATCCGGAATCCACAAACGGATGGAGACGTGACAAAGCAAAGACCAAGGCTGCTCTCATCGCCGCCGGTCTCCCTACGAGGAACTTCACAACACATCTTCCATACTGGTTTGACTGGGACAAGATTGAAACCCTCTGGGACAGGTATGACATGGACCACCAGAGTTATGTTATCGAGGACCTCTACTACAACACGTATTGCGCGGACCGGAAGCCGTTCCAGCTCAATGCCGACACCGACAATCTCAAATGCGGCGTTTACGACAAATCAAATGAGACTCTTGAGCGTCTGCGCCAGGCTCCGTCCCAGAAGATATGGATAACCAATTCTCCGGATGGATGGTGCGCCGACCTCGAAGTCCTTCTTCAAATTCACTATAAACATTGACACAATGGAAAAGACTATTCTACCGGAACAAATATATGCGACTGCCATTCTGGAGTTTGGAATACAACCCCAAATCAATATGGCAATAGAGGAGTGCTCGGAGTTAGTGAACGCCTTGTGCAAATACCGGAGAGGCCGCAATACTGACGAGGATGTCATCACGGAGATTGCCGACGTGATGATTATGGCAGAGCAGATGGCATTTATCTTCGGTCAAGAGGAGGTCCAGAAAGAGAAGGAGAGGAAACAACTCCGTCTTCTGGATAGAATCCGGAAAATCCAAAAGGAGAAGCACGATGGTAAAGGCAAGGATTGAAAAGGACATCAACGGAACCCACCGGATAATTGTCCAGAGAGCGAAGTTCAAACACTGGTTCGAGCTGGGAACCCACAAGGCTACGACATCCATGTTTTACAAGCACTACTCTCTCAATGACATCACTTGGGAAAAAGGAATAACAACAACCGACACATTATTCAAAGTATAATATGGCCATGGAAAATGAAATAAAAATACTTGACGCTTGCTGCGGTTCCAGAATGTTCTGGTTCAACAAGCACGAGCCGCATACAACCTATATGGACATCAGGGAAGAGACACTTACACTATGCGATGGTAGGACAACCGAGGTGAAGCCTGATGTTGTTGCTGACTGTAGGCATTGTCCTTTTCCTGACGACACATTTAATTTGGTAGTCTTTGACCCTCCGCATCGTAGTGATTTGGGAGATAACAGTTGGATGGCTCATAAGTACGGTAAACTTCAAGGGGATTGGAGGTCTTTCTTAAAAGAGTCTTTCGATGAGTTGATGAGAGTTCTGAAGCCTGGCGGCACACTTATATTTAAGTGGAACGAGAAACAATATGGATTATCTGAAATTCGCGAAGCGATTAACCCTTACACACCACTTTTCGGACATCTTACCAGACGATGTGGCACAACAATTTGGATGACATTTATGAAGTTTAATAACTGAATTTTTGGAAGGAGTATTAGTGAAACGATATGAAGACCTCCTCATAGAAGACTTCGCCGGAATGGACGTTCATCAGATTGCAGAATATCTGGAACGCATTCCCAAACCGGAACCGGATAAATCATACGAGCACGCTCTGGAATGCGCAAATGAAATCTGCTCCGGCGAAGCATTTAAGGACGAATAAAAAGGGAAATATGAAAAAGACACGATTGCCGAGAATGAAAAAATACTGGTATATCCAAATTGAAGAAGATTCAGTTTGTGTTAACTGGGATGTAGATAATCACAATGCATCGGCCAACGAGGATTTTGAACGCGGTAATTACTTCCATACCAAAGAGGACGCAGAAGCAATGATAGAAAAACTCCGCAAGGTCCTCGCAGGAGCCGACGTGATTGAAATACCGAGTGAGGAAGATATAGTTTCAGAGAAAGCGAAGATTGCTTTTGCTATAACAAGATTTGGCCTTGTGGCGAGTTATATAGCAGTTGAAGCAGCATCAAAAATGGAAAAATACTTCAAATCTAAAATCGTAAAGTAACATGAAAAAAATCATTTATGTAATTATGCTCGTTATACTTGGGGCCTGCAATCCTGAGTATATATCGGAATCGTATTGGGAGACATTAACATATACGGTAGTAAACAAAGAATCCTCAACTCAACTTGACCCAGTTACCGAGTTCCTATTTGATATACAAACTACGGAAACAGTATATAGACTCATTTTGAGGTCTCCTTCTGGAAACATTAAGTCCATAGAGGTTAAACGTGAGGACTATTACAAGTGGGATGTAGGTGACGATTACATTCAGAGAGAGCAGAGGTGGAGAAAAGTCAAAAATCCGAACTATGTGCCAAAAAACAAGAAGAAGTGACGATGAAACACTACACCAAAACCATTCCGCTCCCGCTTGCACAGAGATTGAAAGCAGCAGGTATGCCTAATATCGAGGGGAAAGATTATTTCCGTGAGCCGACCTTCGCCGAAGTTTTTGACTGGCTTCTTGATAAAGCCATTGCAATATCTCTATATAAACTTATCCCAATCACGCCCGAATGTAGTGACGGACTATGGAATGGATTGGTTGATGGTGCGATTTATAGGATTTACACCGGCACTTGGCACGAAGCCGCGGTCACATGCATCGAGATTGCCCTTGACATAATTAAAACAAGGAAGGAGGAACAGAAATGACAAACGAAGAACTCGCATCAATATGCCCCCACTGCCTTACTGATACCACAAGGAGTTGCCACAATAATTGCACTTACTACGAGAGGTACAAGGCAATGGAGGAGAAAGACCAACAATTCAAGGAGTATCTGGAAGAGAAGGCTAAAAATAATGTTCCTCCTGGCAGGACGAAAGATGACCTTAACTTATATTCACCATCATACTTTGAAGGAAGAGATGATGTCATTCGGGAAATTATCAATGAACTATTCGGATAGAAAAAATATGAATAATAGAGAAAAAGCACGATTTCTTGCACGTCAAATTAAGGAAGAAATCGGTTTATCAGAGCATTCCATCGAAAGAGTAATGGAAATAATCCTCAATACCTTGGAAGAGAAAGACCAGAATTTCAAAGATTTTCTGGTTAAAAAGAGTGCAGAGCGTGAGGATGAATCCAATACCAACATGAGAGCCTTCAACACAATGCGAGCATACATAATAACCAGACTATGCAAAGAATTTTTTCAGAATGAAGAACAAGAAAAGAAAAATGAACTTCTTAAAGAATGCCTTGCAAATGTAAATCCCGAAACTCGCAGTAAAGTAAGGAAGAATATAGAGGATATGAAATTTGAAATTCCTGAGTTGGAAGAACAAGACCCTTGCATACATCGTCAATCTGGGATTTGCATGAGGACCGAATCCAAATGTGGTGTCAAATTGTGTCCCACTGGCAAGGAAGATACATATCACATTCCTGCGTACAACCATTCTGCTCCCCCTCTGGGTGTCAAGCCAAGATTTATTCACGAAAAAGACCGCCTCCATGACATTATAATGGCTATGCAACGTATGGCGCAGGATAGTCGTGAAATATACGACGATTGGCTTGATGAATTGCAAGACTTATTGCCCCGATACAATGCTCAAATCAGGTCTTTTAAGAAAAGTGACAACGTACTTAATCAGATTAAGAAATGATAAAAATATTTTTCGGCAACGGTGAAACTGGTGGGGATTGTATAACACATTATGATTCCCCACGTTTTGAAGCGTCCCCAACCTTGGGTGATTTTCTCGATTGGCTGTTATCGTGTAAAACTGGCGAATGGGGAAGCGTTTACGAATCTCCACGTTTCAAACGGTTTGAATATAGATGGGGGAAGATTGTGTGCGACTCGTTTACCCAAGAAGAAAGGAATAGACATATCGAACTATGCCGCGCAGATGGAGGTTGGTCGTGTATGGATTATACAATACAGTTTAATCCGGACGAGATAGATAAAGAAAAGGAAAATCGCAGAAAGCGCGTATTAGAAATCTTGGACAAAGAAATAGAATCTCACCAAGATGACATTCGACGCGAATTTATTGGATATATGGCCGGTGATTCCTTTGAAATAAAAACCACACCAAACACAATGTACTATACAAAAGAATTGCCGATTGAACTCGTCGAGAAGTTAAAAGGAATCGGAATGCCTATACATATCAAGACGATGAGATTCCATAATGGAGAATACTCTTACACTGCATTTGCGACCTATGCCGATGCTTTCGACTGGCTCATGGGCAATGGTCTTCCCATTATGCTCTTTACACAATACTTTGGTGTATTCTGGAAGCCATATATAGCGACCGATTTAATTCATCTTCCATATATGGACACATGGTTTGATGCCGCTAATGCAGGAATAGAGTGTGCGATTAAAATGTTAGAGAAATTCAGAAAATAAAGGAGGACTGAATATGCTCGAATTGATTGAAGAAAAGACTATGACCTTCGAGGAACTTGCGAAGGCATTTGAGAGTGCCGGATTTGAAAATGCCGAAATAAAGTATCTCGGCAACGGCATCTATCGTGGCCCTAACATTCTTATGACCGACAAAGGACTTGAAATGTTTAAGAAATCGTTCTCGAAACTCCTATGTGAAGGTGAAGAAGTAATTGTTACAAATGAACTCTTTGAACGATGCCTTTCCAAAGTCAATCCGGAAACACGGGCAGAAGTCAGAAGAAACATGGAAAGAGTTATTAACGCAAAAAATACCATGAGATTTATTCCCACCACCGAAATCGCTCATCCTCCAGTTGACAAGTTCTCTGGGGAAAGTGAATACGTACTGACCTACGCAGGCAAACGCCTGCTCCCCATTGTGGCGCAGTATTGCACACCACCATTCGGGACCGGCAGGAAGAAGTCACACTGGCGCGACACTCATTTCAAGCCGCTTGTCATCGAGCCTTTATACTGGGCCTACATTGATTATCCGGACTGTCCCCGCACGAATCTCGAAGCAGAGAACACCGAATTTGATTACGGCCATAACGTAAACCACAAACACAATGAAGACAACTATTAAAAATTCAAATACCATGAACGAAACCGTATTGCAGCGAATCATCGCATTCATCTTTGGGCATAAGTATTATGCCAACATCATCCGCACCTATGGACTCGGAGGAGCTGTGGACCTCACATCATTCATTCACCCCACGAAAGCCGACGCAGTTGCGCACCGCAAGGTGATAGCGCAGACCGCATCCTTTGAGTTTGTTGAGACCATTTCCTTCCGCTCTCATGAGACTTACGTGAAGACCGTATCTCCAGAAGGTGAGCGCACCGGTCAACAAATAAAATAGCCCAAGTCAAACACCACTTTATATTTGTTACGTATGTTCAAGAGAATAAAGAAACACCTGGAAAGCATGTCCCTTTACGTCGTTTGCGACGCGAAGGACAACTCCGTCACCTTCTCCACCGGTCTCTTCAAGAGGCTCCGTGTGATGAAGCAGAGCGAGGCTAAAATCATCGTGTTCACCCTTGCCGGTACGAATGATTACGCATTCATGCTCAATCCTCCAGAACTTACTCCGGAAGAAACTCAACTGGCCGATGTCAAGTATGACTACATTGACCGCTCGGTCGGCTTCGAGTGCCTCGTCCCCACCGTAAACCGCATCTTCTTCGACTACGGTCTTCCCGCCGACACGAAATGGAAGCTGACCGTCAAGGAAAGTGTGACTGCTACCGGATACCGTTATTACCAAATATGCCGCCCAGATGGAAAGTCTTCTCGGTCATAACACACGCCGTCCAGACATTACGTTCTATCGTAGTGGACGCATCGACATTACCGCACGGATTGCCAATATCATTGGCCTCCGTGACGGCGATGTCATTGACATAGGCCGCGAAGACGGGGAGTACTACCTATACCGCCTCCATAAAGCCGGTCAGACCATCGGAAGACACGAGGCACAGTGCATGTCAACCCATAAAGGACGGCTCCATCCTTCACGTAACCTGCGAGCATTCTCAAAGAGGCTCACGGATTGTATCCTTTCAATGACGACCAAGGGAGATACTGCACGTGTCTGGTGCGGAGGTACAACAAAGTTCGACAACGGAGAGACCGCAGTAATTATCATCATACCATCGTTCAACCTCATCAAGCAATAATCCCATGAACAAGGAACTGAAATTCAGTGGATATACCGCTCAACCATCAGACTATGAATGTCCGGACGGAGACCTCGCTTCCGTTCTCAATCTGATACCGGAGAAAGGTGCGCTCAGGCC
>JAKSKP010000013.1 GCA_024401635.1 Bacteroidales bacterium | reverse complement strand
AGGGTGATTCTCCCGACGGTATTGCGGGCGATATCCGGGAAAGTCGTGGATTTCATCACACATTCAGCCCTGCTGTTGGAATCCGTAAACGTAAGGGAAATCTCATCGCCTTCATATTCGCCGGCAGGAATTGCTATGTAAAAATATTGGGCTGACTTGCCCATTTCAACTCCTGTCCCCAGATCAAGTGTGATGCCCACGTTCTCCGCGCCATCATCTATGATTGCCTGGCCGTTTGCGTCAACGGTGAACTTGCCGCTCAATGGCTTGGCGGCATCCTTGATAGTGATTGAGGTTACGGTGATATCAGGAGTCGTGGAGTTGAAAACTATCTGAAGCATGGCTCCGAGACTGGAGAAATTGACGGTCTCGTCACCGGTTCCGGAGATGGCCTGACGGGCATACATCGGAATCATCCTGTTGCCGGTATGGACTGCGGGCCAGACATAATCACCGCTTTCCGTATGCAAACTTGCGGGATAGAAAGCCTCGATGTCGCCTTTTATTCCATATGACGGGGTATCTTCGGTAAATTTTCCCTTGCCGGTGCCGGCGCTTTCGTCGGAGACCGTGAATGTGTTGGATTTCCCTCCGCCGGTGACATATATCCTGTCACCCTTGTCCCAAAGCACGTCGTAGCTGTACTGGTTATGTGCCTTGACGTCTCCACTGCCGACGGTTTCGGCCACTGCCGTGATGACGGTCCGGTCGTTGCCCGCAGAAGCAACAGGGCTGTCCTCCATAGTGTTGCAGGAGGCCGCAAACAAGAAAGCCGATGCCATGCACATCACTGATATTATTGCCCTTCTCATATTGCCGTAGTTATCCCTTGAGATATTTGTTTATTAGCAAAGATAGTGATATCTTTGAAAAATATGAAAAAGATTATCTTAAGCACATTGATTGCAGCCATGACCGTAGTGTCGGCAAATGCACAGACAAAAAAGGTCTCCATCCTGGGTGATTCGTATTCGACTTTCAAGGGGTCCAATCCTGAAGGACAGGCTCCATTCTATCCGGATGCCCATAATGACGTCACGGAGGTGGGGCAGACCTGGTGGAGCCTTTACAACGAGGCTATGGGTTATACGCTCGAGGTGAATGACTCCTGGGGCGGCTCCACCGTGTGCAACATCGGTTATGGCCACTGGAACGTGGCCAATTCGTCATTCAACTCGCGTCTGTGGAAACTTGGCAATCCTGACATCATCTTTGTCTTCGGCGGTACCAACGATGCCTGGGCGAACTCTCCGATAGGCGAATATAAATACTCTGGCATTACCAAGGAAGACTGCAACACTCTCCGCCCGGCGATTGCCTATATGCTGGACGGTCTGGCAAGAATCTATCCGAAAGCGACGGTATACGTAATTCTCAACTCCGAGCTGAAGGAGGATGTCAATGAGTCCTTCCGCAAAGTCTGCAAACACTTCCGGGTACAGCTTATCGAGCTCCACGACATTGAGAAGCAGAACGGACACCCTTCCATCAATGGTATGAAAGCCATTTGCGACCAGCTCGTGAAATCCGTAAAATAATGATGAAAACTGTTTCGAGAATTCTTGTCCTGGCTGCACTCTTTGTTTCCTGTTCTTCGGTAGAAAAAGGAAAGACACCATCCGATTTCTCCGTCGCGCCGGATGTCATTCTGGATACAGACATAGGGAACTCGGTCGATGACCTGCTGGCCCTCGACATACTGCACCACTATTGCCGGCAGGGCAGAATAAACCTTCTGGCCGTTATGGTCAACAACGACGTGCCTCTTGCTCCGCAGGCTACGGATGTGTTCAACACCTGGTACGGTGCAGGGCAGACTCCGATAGGTATGGTCAAGGACGGAGTGAAGGACAGTCACATTTGGGAAAACTATGTTCCTCTTCTCTGCGGCTGTAAGTCATATTGGCGTACACTAACCGATTATTCAGCTTTGCCGGACGCAGTTGCGCTGTATCGGAAGATTCTGGCAAAGTCGGATGACAAATCCGTGACAATTCTTTCGACAGGATTCCTTACCAATATCTCACGGCTTCTTGAAAGCGGGCCGGACGAGTATTCCCCGTTGACCGGAATTGACCTTGTAAAGAGAAAGGTCCGCAGCGTCGTGGCTATGTGCGGGTCGCAGAATGAAGTGGAATACAATGTGTCCTACGACATTCCTTCGGCCGGGAACGTATTTGCGAAACTCCCCGTAGCGATGAGCATCATACCCGGGGAAACCCGGATACATGTCTCGTCCGAGGATATATTTGAACACACCGCCTGGGCTGAGCTCCATCCTGTTGCCCTGAGTTATATGACACACGATAAGGCGGATATGAACATGTGCTGGGATGCTATAGCCGCTATGGCATATGTGACCGGGTTCTCCGACGTCACGATATCGGGACCGTACGATGCGGCAATCAATGGCAAGGGGATAATGGAGCTGACCGGCAATCCATATGGGAATTTCCGGGTCCTGAGCCTTTCTTCAGAACAGCAGACCAGGAACAAGGAATTGCTGCTGAATATTCTGGGCACAAGACTGGATTTGCCACGATTGTAGGTGGATACGCAAAAGAACCCTGACATTTTCCGGAACATAACCTATTATACAAGGTTCCGGAAAATGTCAGGGTTCTTTTGCTGAACTATGCGCTTGCTATACCAGGAAGGAAACGACCAGCGCAAGGATGGCGTAGAATTCGGGGAATGCGGCGTAGATCAGAGTGTTGACGAAAACGTCGTGGCCCTGTGAGAGTCCCACTATACCGTTGGCGCAAACCTGACCCTGACGGATGGCGGAGATGAGGCAGGCGAGGCCCACGCAGGTTCCTATGCCGAAGCAGAGAAGGCCGTTGGCTGCAATCCATTCGGCGCCTCGGATTGATATCCATACGAACATCGCAACGAAGCCGTAGATGCCCTGCGTTGCAGGCACACCGGTGAGGATCATGTACTTGGATGATTGCTCCTTGTTGAGTTTCAACGCGCCTTCAGCGGCATTGCCGGCATTTGAAGTTCCGATTGCGCTGCCGACGCCGGCGAGAGAGAACATGAGGCCGAGCCCCAGATAACCTAAAATCAGTTCGAGTGTCATAATGCTATTGTTTATTTGTATTTGTCAATGGTTGATACTTGCGGCCGGTACCTTCATAGCCGCTGTTCTTGAAATATTCCACGAAGGTAAGTCGCATGGGATGCACGAAGGCTCCAAGGCAGCTCAGCGCCAGATTCAGGCCGTGGCCTATGAGCAGCAACAGCAGGAAGGGAAGCCAGTGCCAGGTGGGATTGTCTCCCAGCATCATCAGCGCCAGGGAGTTGAACACTCCTCCCAGCATACCTCCGGCAAGGCCGAGGGCATATAGCCTGACGTAACTCAGGACGTCGCTCAGAAGCCCGGTCACGCTGCTGTAGGTGTCCCAGAGGCCTGCTCCTATGTTGAGCAGGGGATTGCGTCCGGGTGTGTTGAACACGAATATGCCGAGGGCTGACAGCGCACCTATGATTATGATTGTCCATTTGAGGGCATTGCCTCCCAACAGACCTCCGATGGCCAGTGCAGCGGTAATGACACCGCCTACTACAAGCAGGGTCCACCCCCAGGTGGAAAGGCTCTTTGCCAGCCCGTAATGTTTTGAAAAACAGGCGGTTTTGACTACCATTGCAAGGCATATGTGGAATACGCCTATGCCAAGTGCGCAGACAATCTGCGGATCGAAACCTGCTATTGTGCCCACGTTGCCTTTCACCAGCAGGCAGCGCTTGAAGGCTTCCGGAACCCAGGCCGCATCGAAGAGGCTGATTCCGAAGAAAGTGCCCAGGAAGGCCCCTATCACGAAAGTGCCCGCTCCAAGCAGGAATATCAGTGAATGCATGCGCCCGAGTCCGCTGTCCGGAGACTTGGCCTTGAGCAGCAGGGCTATCAACATAAGCAATATGCCGTAGCCGGCATCTCCGAGGCACATTCCGAAGAACAGCAGATAGAACGGAGCGAGGATGGGGGTGGGGTCGAACTCTCCGTAGGATGGAAGGCCGTACATACCCGTGAACACTTCGAACTGGCGTGCGAACCAGTTGTTGTGCAGTTTGATGGGGGTGCTGTCCTCGCTGGCCTCCTCCACGGTGTAGTAAACCTCCATACCGTCCAGCCTGGTGCATATCTTCTGCCTGTCGGCGGCCGGGGCGTATGCCTCGAATATGTCTATGAAACTGTTCAGGTCATTGCCCGAAGCCTCGTTGTCCGGTTCTCCTTTACCCAGTACGGACGCTTTCTGAGCCAGGTATGCGTCAAGCTCTCCAACTATCGCATCATACTCCTTCTTCAATCCTTCCGCAAGCGAGGGAAGGGCTTTCAATTCCCCGGCCACGGCATCCCTCTCCTGTGCAATTCCGGCGATTTCCGCCCTGATTCCGTCAAGCGGCCTCGGTGCGGTAATCTCTCCCGGAATGCCGGCATTGTCCCCGACCACCACGAAAAGCACGTCCCCGTCCTTTTCGGCTATCACCGCGAGAGGATATTCTTCGGTCCATTCGCCGTTGAATTTCTTTTTCTTCAGACTGTGGAAATGCAGGGGGAAGCCCGCTTCGCCAAGGGCTTCGAGCTCAGCCTTGTCATAATTTCCCCACAGGGCGGAAAACTCCGCTTCACGTTTCAGAATGCCCAGATCCCTGTCGAGGGCTTCCGCCCTCTTCTTCAGGGCCGTGCCGGCCATCTTATCCTGAATCAGGGCGCTCTCTGCCAGAAGTCGTGAGGAATGGTCGTCCACAGGTTTGTGCGAACGCGTGATGTCCACCACGGACAGCTCCTGCAGGGCGAGAATCAGTTCCTCGCTGCAGGCGCCCGGTGACACCAGCGTATATTTGTCCATCTTCGTTATCATAGGCCTTCCTCCGCTTCTTCCGCCTCGTGACGGCTCTTGACTATCTTCTGCGCCGCCTTGGAAAGATTCTCTTCATCTTCCATAAAGCGCTTGATCTTCCTTATGGCCTCCTGGTAGCCAGGTATCTGCACCTTTTCGTAGAGATTCACCTTCTGTGTGGTTTTCTTGCGTGCAAACTCCAGTATCCTGGCCCTTTCCTGATAGACTTCGCTCTGCAGGCCGAGGCGGGTCAGGTCCTTCAATATCGCAACTCCGTCCGCATACCAGGCAGGGGCCTGGAAGGCGTTGAACGGCGCGATTGCATATCTTATCTGACCAAGCTGCGGCACTTTCACCCCGGCAATCTTTCCCGTTGTCAGCTCCACGTCCTCTATCGAGATCAGGTCCGGCTTGAACTCGTTCCACAGGGCTGCCATATAGTCGCAGCGCCGCATAGCATCTTCGAGTTCGGCGGCGGTCTTCAGCGCCTCAGCCTTGTACTGACCCACAGCAAGCCTCAGCGCCGATTCCTTGTTTTTCAGGGTAGGAAGGGCGTTCTGCCTCATCTTCAGGGACTTGCCCAGATTGTTGAGAGAGGTTTTGTTGTATTGAAACTTAATTGCCACGCCAGTACTTGTCGATAAATGTCTGTTTTATGCCGGTCTCGGCTTTCGTGAAATATTTGGCGAACAGGTCCCAGGCGGTGTCCAGCATTTCGGTGAGCGACAGATTCACATCCACGGCCAGCAGCCTGGTGGCATAGTCTCTGGCATATTCCAGACAGCGCATGTCATAGTCGGACAGGTCGAAACCGTTTTCCAGTTTGGTCTTGGCGTTCTGGGCATCTGCGTACAGACGCACGGAGGCGTTCATCACCTGGCTGTGGTCCTCGCGTGTCTGCTTGCCCTGAACCAGCTGTTTCAGACGGGACAGACTGCGGAACGGGTCTATGATGACCTTTCCGGAATCCGGGTCGGCGCGCAGGAAAAGCTGGCCTTCCGTGATGTAACCCGTGTTGTCGGGTATGGCGTGAGTGATGTCGCCGTCGTTCAGCGTTGTCACGGCTATGATGGTGATGGAACCACCGTCAGGCAGCTGCACGGCCTTTTCGTATATCTTGGCAAGGTCGGAATACAGCGAGCCCGGCATAGAATCCTTTGACGGAATCTGGTCCATACGGTTGGATACAATCGAAAGTGCGTCGGCGTACAGAGTCATATCGGTCAGCAGCACCAGTACCTTTTCATTCTTGTCCACTGCGAAATATTCTGCCGCAGTAAGCGCCATATCGGGAATCAGCAGCCTCTCGACAGGCGGATTCTCCGTGGTGTTCACGAAGCTGATTATCTTGTCCAGGGCTCCCGCGTTCTCGAACTCGTGACGGAAATACAGGTAATCGTCGTTGCTCAGTCCCATACCTCCAAGTATGATCTTGTCCACGTCGGCTCTCAGCGCGACCTGGGCCATAACGTTGTTGTAGGGCTGGTCCGGGTCGGCGAAGAAAGGTATCTTCTGTCCTGACACGAGGGTGTTGTTGAGGTCTATGCCCGCAATGCCCGTGGGAATGATCTGCGAAGGCTGGCGGCGCTTGTAGGGGTTCACTGACGGGCCTCCTATCTGGCGCGCTTCCCCTTCCACCGCAGGGCCTCCGTCTATGGGCTGGCCATAGGCATTGAAGAAACGTCCGGACAGCGACTCGGAAACCTTCAGCGTGGGGGGCTCACCGAGAAAAGTGACCTCGGCATCGGTGGCAATGTCTTCCGTGCCGGAGAAAATCTGCAGGGTGACCCTGTCTCCCTTTGTCTTCACCACCTGGGCCAGACGGCCCTGTACGAGCGCCAGTTCATCATTGGATGCGCCGGGGGCGTCAAGCGAAACCGTAGCCTTGGTGATGCCTCCCAGACGGGTGTATGTCTTGTTGTACAGTTTAGTTGCCATAATCTTCCAGCAGTTTTTCCAATTCGTTCCCATATGTGTTGAACTTTTCGGAATTGAACTCCGAATAGTTCATCTGACGCAGGATGTTGATCATCTTCTTGAAGAATTCGCCGCATTTCTCGTAATCGTCGAATTCGTATGAACGGTCGCACAGGCCGAGCACCTTGTCCAGCATATAGCGCTGCCTCTCGATAGGGCAGAGGGCGTCGATGGCGTCGAATGCGTCCTGCTGCAGTATCACGAAATCTATCAGCTCGCTCTTCCAGAACAGCTCGTGGTAGCTCATTGGCACGCCGTCGTCTCCCAGGATGTTTATCTGGTCGGCGGCATCCTTTCCCTTGCGTATGTAGTTCTTGGCTTTGGCCACCTTGTCAACCCATCCTTTCTCCACGGCCTCATCCAGATATTCGATGATTTCAGGATATTCGAGATACTTCGAGTAACTGTCTATGGGGTTGACGGAAGGGTAGCGCTTCTTGTCGGCCCGGTTCTGCTCCAGAGCGTAGAAACAGCGTGCGGCCTTCTTGGTGGATTCGGTGACAGGCTCCTTCAGGTTGCCTCCTGCGGGCGACACCGTACCGATGAAGGTGACGGCGCCCTTCTCCCCGTTGTTGAGTATCACCATTCCGGCGCGTGAATAGAAGTTGGATATGATGGACGACAGGTCCACCGGGAAGGCGTCCGCACCGGGAAGTTCCTCCATACGGTTGCTCATCTCCCTCAGCGCCTGGGCCCATCTTGACGTCGAATCGGCCAGCAGAAGTACCTTCAGTCCCATGGCCCTGTAATACTCGCATATCGTCATTGCCGTATATACGGAGGCCTCCCTGGCCGCTACGGGCATATTGGATGTGTTGCATATGATGGTGGTCCTCTCCATCAGGTGACGTCCTGTATGGGGGTCGATGAGTTCGGGGAATTCGGTGAATATCTCCACCACCTCGTTGGCTCGTTCGCCGCAGGCGGCCATCACGATCACGTCAGCCTCACCCTGCTTGGCTATGGCGTGCTGGAGCACGGTCTTGCCGCATCCGAAGGGACCGGGGATGAAGCCGGTACCTCCCTCGGCTATGGGGTTGAAGGTGTCGATAACACGTACGCCGGTCTCCATTATGCGTTCGGGCCTGGGTTTCTCCCTGTAGGCCCTGATGGCAACCTTTACGGGCCATTTCTGGCACATCGTAACCTCCACGACACCGTCCGGACCGTCCAGCTCGGCTATCTTGTCGTTGATGCAGTAGTCGCCCTCGGGGGCCAGCCATTTGACGGTATATTCCCCTTCAAAGGAAAAAGGCACCATTATCTTGTGGGGGAGCCATCCTTCCTTCACCTCACCCAGCCAGTCTCCGGCCACGACGCTGTCTCCGACGGCGGCGATGACCGTGAAATGCCATTTCTTCCGGGCATCCAGCGCCGGAGTGTATTCGCCCCTCTTGAGGAATACGCCCGTCATCGTGGTGATGTCGTTCTGCAGACCGTCATAGCAACTGCTCAGCAGACCGGGACCCAAGGTGACCTCGAGCATCTTCTTGGTGAATTCGACGCTGTCGCCGTTCTTCACACCGCGTGTGCTCTCGAATACCTGGGCCGATGCCGTCGAGCCGTTCACCTTTATGACCTCGGCCATCAGTTTTGTGCCTCCGGTGGACACGTAGCATATCTCGTTCTGGCTGACAGGCCCGTCACAGGCCACTGTGACAAGGTTGGCAACTATGCCGGTGATTTTTCCTGTAGTTGTCATATCATTTCAAAGAGTTGAATTCAATGTTTCCGTATGTTCCCCGGACGGAGCCTACCAGGGATTGAAGCATGCGCTGTCCCTGCTCACGGTCCAGGGCGAGCCACCTTTCCACAATGCAGAGCCTTGCAACGATGGCCAGCACCCTGTCCAGGGTGAATCCCTCGAATACGATGCTCTCTTCCGCCGTATCCCAGAGGAAGGCATCTATGGCGCGTTCCCTTTCCAGGAGGCCTTCCGTCGCAAAGATTCCGGCCAGTTTTCCGTCGGGAAGCCCGCGGCTGACGCCGATGTCTATGGTGTCGGTGCCGGCAGGACGGCCAAGAGATGCGTTCAGATATTCGGCCTTTGCATTTCTCAGCGCCAGGTCGGCTCCGAAGAAGGCCGCCAGGAAGCGGTTGCCGGAGTCCAGGGCCCTGCGGTAGAACTCACCGATGAGCCTTTCCGGCACGAAGCCGTCGGTGACGATGTCCATCTTTGCGGCATCATCTCCCTCCAGTTGGGTCCTTATCCATTCCAGCATAGTCCTGCAGCTGCCTCCATCAGGTTTGAAATCCCTGCTCAGAGCCGGTATCGAGGATATAATATATGTATAGTTGTTACTCACCGAAAAGCGCTTTTCTTGTGGCGGGACGAAGGTATTCCTTTATTATGTCGACGAAGGTGGCGTCCGTAAGCGAAACGAAATATCCGCCGTCCTTGGGACCTATGGTCAGGCCTCCGTCGAACTTTTTGCCCAGACGCACTTCGATGCCCCGGCCTATGGCAGAGGCCACTTCTTTTTTCACATAGTCGGCGAGTTCACCCCTGCAGCTCTCGGGAAGCACCACTTCCAGGTCACAGGAGTTCTGGGTGCTGAAGGCCTTTGACGCAGCGAGTATAACCTGTTTGGAGAATTCAGTATTGCTCAGAGCGTCCCTCACTCCGGTTTCGACACTTTTTGCCGTGACGGCATTCAGTATCGATTCCCTGGTAAGGTCAAGGGCCTGTGACGAGGCCATCTTCACGTCTGAAGCGGCTTTGGCCAGCATATCTTCGGAACGTTTTGCGGCATCGGCCACGATTCCTTCGGCTTCAGCCTTTGCTTTTGCTATAATTTCTGAGGCCTGCTGTCTGGCCTGCTCCAGCAGTTTCTCTCCTTCGTCACGCCCTTTGGCGAGACCTTCCGCATACAATCTGTCGGTCAGTTCCTGTAATTTGTCTGTTGCCATATGGTATGTGTTTTATTTCAAAATATCCGGGTCACCTTTCTCGTAGCCGCGGCACCACTGCTTCAGTCCGCACTCTTCGCAGTACGGATGACGGGCTGTGCATATGTAACGGCCGTGAAGTATTATCCAATGGTGGGCCTTTGCCCTTATTTCGGCGGGGATGTTGCGCGTGAGGTCCCTCTCCACGTCATCTACGTCTGACCCCTTGCTGAGCCCCAGCCTGCGCGCCACCCTGAACACGTGCGTGTCAACTGCTATGACCTCGGCTCCGAAACAGATGGAGGCTACTACATTGGCTGTCTTGCGTCCCACTCCTGGAAGGGTCTGCAACTCTTCCACGGTGTGCGGCACATTTCCACCGAAATCGCTGACCAGCCTGGCGGCCATATCTATCAGGTGCCTGGCCTTGGCATTGGGGTAGGAGATGGACCTGATGAGGGAATAGACCCGTTCGAAATCGGCCTTTGACAGCGCTTCGGGGGTGGGGAAGGCCTCGAAGAGGGCAGGCGTCACCATATTGACCCGCTTGTCGGTGCACTGCGCGGACAGCATCACCGCCACGAGCAGTTGGTACGGGGAGTCGAAATGCAGTTCGGACTCCGCATCAGGCCTGTTGACGCGGAACCATTCAAGTATGCTCCTGTACCTTTCTTCGACAGTCATTGCCCTTATTCCTCCGCTTTCTGTTCCGTGCATTTCTCATCGCGGCATACGAACACCCTGCCGGGGTATCTGTCCACAATGGAATTGTTGTGTGTCACCATTATCACTGCAGTGCCGTTCTCCTCGCCGTTGATGCGCGTCAGAAGTTTCATGATGCCGTCGGCGGTATCCCTGTCCAGATTGCCGGTAGGCTCGTCCGCAATAATGACCTCCGGGTCGTTGAGCAGGGCCCTGGCTATGGCCACGCGCTGCTGCTCTCCTCCGGACAGCTGGTAAGGCATCTTGTGGGCCTTGGTCTCCATACCCACATCTTCAAGCACCTTGGCTATGCGGGCGGATATCGCCGCCGCATCCTTCCATCCCGTGCTTTTCAGGACGAATTCCAGATTCGCCTTCACACTCCTGTCCATCAGAAGCTGGAAGTCCTGGAACACTATGCCCATCTTCCGTCTGAGGAGGGGTATCTCCTTGTTCTTTATGGTCTTGAGATTGTATCCGCAGGCGAAACCGCTGCCCTTGGTGAGGGGATTCTCTGCAATTATCGTACGGATGATGGAGGTCTTTCCGCTGCCGACCTTGCCTACGATGTAAACGAAATCTCCGGGGCGCACGGACATATCGAGACCGTAGACCACCGGAGATTCTCCGTTCAGTATGGTAGCGTCAATGAATTCTATTATCGGACTGCTTTGTGACATAATATTTCGCTATGTCACAAAGTTATAAAAACTAATCTGTTTTTACAATACCCGCGGCTATTCCCACTCTATGGTTGCCGGCGGCTTGGGTGAGATGTCGTAAACCACGCGATTGACCCCTTCCACCTGTGCTATGATGCTTGTGGCCACCTTCTGGAGGAATGCGAAGGGCAGGTCAATGACTTCGGCCGTGACGGCATCCACGGAGTTCACAGCCCTCAGGGCTACAACGTTGTCGTATGTGCGTCGTCCGTCGGTTACACCTGTGCTGCGTACCGGCAGCAGAACCACGGCGGCCTGCCATATCCTGTCGTACAGGCCCTCTTCGCGCAGCAGGTTGATGAACACGGCGTCAGCCTCCTGAAGTATGTGTATGCGCTCCGGAGTGAGCTCTCCAAGACAGCGTACGCCCAGGCCGGGACCGGGGAAAGGATGACGGCCGAGGAAATGAGCGTCAAGGCCGAGCTGTGCGCCCACCTCGCGGACCTCGTACTTGTACAGATATTTCAGAGGTTCCACAAGGCCGAAATTCAGGTCTTCGGGCAGGCCTCCCACGTTGTGGTGGCTCTTGATGGTTCCCTTGTCCGAGAAGGACTCTGCGATGTCGGGCCAGATGGTGCCCTGTGCAAGCCATTTTGCGTCCTTTACCTTGCGGGCCTCATCTGCGAACACTTCGATGAAGGTCTTGCCTATGGCCTTGCGCTTCAGCTCGGGATCGACGATGCCCTTGCAGGCGGCGAAGAAACGGTCGGCGGCACGTACGCCTATTACGTTGAGGCCCATACCGTTATAATGTGCGAGCACGTCTTCGAATTCGTTCTTGCGAAGGAGTCCGTGGTCCACGAAAATGCACACCAGCCTGTCGCCTATGGCCCGGTTCACCAGCAGGGCTGTCACAGTGGAGTCCACTCCACCTGAAAGGCCGAGGACGACGGTATCGCCGCCCACCTGCTCCTTGATTTCTCTGATGGAATCCTCTACGAATTTCGCGGGATTCAGTTTTTCTCCGTTATACATGGTTATTGTGTTTTTGTTGTCTATCTCGAATAATTGGGGGCCTTCTTGGCTATGGTCACGTCGTGGGGATGGCTCTCTGCCATTCCGCTGGCGGTGACGCGTGTGAACCTGGCTTTCTTGAGGGCCTCGAGGTTTGCGGCTCCGCAGTATCCCATACCGGAGCGTATGCCTCCGAGCAACTGGTAGATCGTGTCATTGACATCTCCCTTGAATGGTACGCGTCCCACTATGCCTTCAGGCACCAGTTTCTTGGTCTGGGTCTCCTTGTCCTGGAAATAGCGGTCTTTGGAACCAGCCTCCATGGCATCCAGCGAACCCATTCCGCGGTATGTCTTGAATTTCTGCCCGTCCACCTCGATTACGTCTCCGGGAGCCTGCTGCGTGCCTGCGAACATCGACCCGCACATCACGCAGTCGCCTCCGGCAGCGAGGGCCTTCACCACGTCACCGGAGTATCTCAGACCGCCGTCGGCAATCATGGGAACGCCGCTCCCCTTCAGGGTGGAGGCAACGTCGCATATGGCTGAAAGCTGGGGGACGCCCACGCCCGCAACTATCCTCGTCGTGCAGATGGAGCCGGGGCCTATGCCCACCTTGATGCCGTCCGCTCCCGCTTCCAGCAGATCCTTTGCCGCCTCGGCCGTGGCTATGTTGCCCACAACCACGTCCAGCGTAGGATATGCCTTCTTTATTTCCTTCAACTTGTCCAGAACACCCTTGCTGTGACCATGCGCACTGTCCAGAACTACGGCGTCGACGCCTTCTTCCACAAGTGCCTTGACCCTGTCCAGGGCATCGGCGGTGATGCCTATCCCGGCAGCACACCTGAGGCGTCCCTGCGCATCGGTGCAGGAGCCTTCGGCCGCCTTGGCACGTTTCACTTCCTTCACCTGCGCGGCCTGGTCGGCTATGGACATGTTCTTGTGTATCACGCCTATTCCTCCGGCACTTGCCATAGCGATCGCCATAGGAGCTTCCGTGACCGTGTCCATCGCGGCAGAAACTATTGGTATATTGAGGGTTATGTTTCTGGAGAACCTGCAGTGGAGGTCGACTTCGCGGGGAAGGACTTCAGAGTAGGCGGGAATCAGCAGGACGTCGTCGAAGGTGAGACCCTCCATTACGACTTTTTCATCAATCAGTGACATCAAAGTGTAAAATTTTATGCAAAAATAGTTAAATTTGTGGAAATTTGACAATAGTGATGAATAAGCTGAACAAATTCCTTTTCACCCTGATTTTCCTCGCTTTGACGGTGCCCTTGTGCCGTGCTGCCGGAGAGGATCTCCACGGGGCGGAAACTCTTTATAGGTCCGGACTGTACGCCCGGTCCCTGAATATCCTCCAGCGGCTTCCCGGCTATGGGAACGACCCCCTGATTGACGGCTACGCCTCATTGTGTGCCCAGAAGCTGCACCTTGACGGATACAGGGAGACGGCGGCTTCCTATCTGGAAAAGTATCCCGCTTCCAGGTTGACAGACGAGGTCAGACTGGAGACGGCCCTGGACTATTTCGATACTGACGAATATGACGTGGCCCTGGCCGCCTTCAACGCCCTGGACAGGGACGGGGAACAGGTGCCCGAACGGGCGGAGTTCCATTTCAAGAAAGGTTATTGCCAGTACAGGACGGGCGATGACGCTTCGGCTCTGGGAGAATTCGCCACGGTGGAAATGCTGCTGTTGAACGACTATACCGCCCCTTCGAGATACTGCACGGGCTACATATTGTACCGTAAGGGCGATCCCGCCGGTGCACTGCCCTGGTTCGGAAAGGCTGCCACGGACGAAAGGTTCGCTCCCATAGCGGGGTACTACATAGTCAACTGCCACTACGAGATGAAGGATTTCGCCTTTGTGACCGACGAGGGCGTGAAACTTTTCAATACTGACGTGCCCAAGGACAGGAAGGCCCATCTGGCCAGAATAATTTCCGAATCCTATCTGGTGCTTGGCGACAAGAAGAGCGCCCGCGAATATTTCGACAAGGCCGACGAGGGTGAAAGGAAGACACGCGCGGACCTGTTCTATGCGGGCAGCCTGATGTACGCCACCGGAGACTGGAAGAGCGCAATAGAGAACTACGAAAAGATGCCTCAGAAGACCGATTCCCTCGGCCAGATTGCCCTTTATAACACCGCCCTTTCGTACATCAACGTGAAGAACAAGGTATCCGCGCTGGATGCCTTCAAGGGAGCCGCATCGCTCACCTTCGACCCGAAGATGACCGAGGATGCGATGTTCAACTATGCCAAACTGTCGTTCGACCTCAACGGGGACACGTCAGTGTTCGGCGATTATCTGAAAAAGTACTCCGACAGCGTCAGGGGGGAGAAGATATATTCGTATATGGCCCTGGCCGCCCTTGCGGACAAGGATTACCAGAGCGCCATAGATTTCTACGACAAGATAGATATGCTCATCGGGCCTGAAAGGAACAACTACGTGCACGCCAATTACCTGCGCGGTTCGGAGCTGCTCGCCGGCGGGTCATACAGGCAGGCCATACAGTGTATGAAGGCTGTCACCTACTATGCACCGAAGAACGACAGGGTCAACCAGCTGGCGCGCTACGCCCTCGGTGAGGCTTATTACCGCAACAGGCAGTATGCCGAGTCCTGCGAACAGTTCGTGGAGCTTTACAATGCCTCCGCGCTCTACGGAATGCCGCAGGCCGGGACCCTTTCCTACGGAGCGGCCTATTCCGCCCTGAAGAACGGGGATTATGCCCAGGCCGGAAGATGGTTCGACGTGTATGTCAGGGACGGAGGCAAGACATACTGCAGGGACGCCCTCACCCGCAGGGCCGACTGCCTTTTCGCCCAGGCCAGGTACAAGGAAGCCGCCGAGACATATGCCGAGGTGATGAATACCTATCCCGATCCCGATGACGTATATTGCATTTATCACCGTGCGGTCGCCAGTGGACTTACCAAGGAGTTGAAGAAGGACAAGCTGCAGATTCTGGAGAACGTACGCAAGTCCAGGGCTTCCGCCCCGTATTATGCCAGGGCGATGTTCGAACTGGGCAGGACCCAGTCCGAAAAGAAGCAGACTTCCGCCGCGATGGAATCCTTCAAAACCATCGTGGACAGCCTCCCCGGCGACGTCTATGCGGCGAAGGCCCT
Organism: Bacteroidales bacterium; assembly: GCA_024401635.1. GTDB lineage: Bacteria > Bacteroidota > Bacteroidia > Bacteroidales > UBA932 > Cryptobacteroides. The sequence goes on along the minus strand of JAKSKP010000013.1, from coordinate 22,642 downwards.
GCTGGAGATAGGAACGCTGAAACGCAGCTCCAAGGATATCGAAGGGGCTTTGGCGGCATACAAGACCGTGGTGGAAAAGATGCAGGCATCCGGATGCAGCGACGACGCCCTTCTGGCCATAGAATCCATCTACCAGTCCCAGAACAGCCCTGACAAATATCTGGCCTACATCGAACAGATAGGCAAGGGGGAGACCAAGACGGACGAGCAGAGGCAGCAGATGCTCTTCTCCGCGGCCGAGCAGCAGTTCTACTCCGACCAGTGGCAGCAGGCCCTGTCTTCCTTCGACAACATCATAAAGACTTATCCGGGAACTGTTTATGCAGTCCAGTCCTGGTATTATACCGGAGAATGTTACAGGGCTATGGGGGACAAGGAGCACTCCTGCGACGCCTACGCGGTCGTGATTGCCGACACTTCGTCGGTCAGGAAGGAGGATGCCACCGGACGTTTTGCTGAGCTGAATCTGGAACTGGAGAACTTCGGGAAGGCACGCGACTCGTACAGGTCGCTTCTTGCGCTGGCCTCCACGCCCGCGGCTCTTTCCGCGGCCCGCGTCGGCCTGATGCGCAGCGCCTACAGGGCCAAGGATTACGGATGCGCCCTGGAAGCCGCGGCTCTCGTCCAGAATGATACGGTCGCTTCCGCAGCCGTCCTCCGCGAGGCCGGAATGACGCAGGCGCGCAGCCTGCTTGCCACCAGCCGCAGGGACGAGGCTTTCGATGTGCTCGGGAAACTGGCTGCCCAGCCCTCCTCAGCCGAGGGTGCGGAAGCCTCATATATGCTGATTCAGGACAGTTTCGACAAGGCTGACTTCGAGTCGGTGGAGAAGAGAACCTATGCTTTCGGGGACTCGGGTACAACCCAGCAGTACTGGCTGGCCAAAGCCTTCATAGTGCTCGGCGACTCGTATGCCGAACAGGGCAGGATGAAGCAGGCCGAGGCTACTTTCCAAAGCATTGCCGACGGCTACAAGGCCGATGATGAAATCGCTTCCGAAGTGGCTGTAAGGCTGGATAAAATCAAGGAGATGAAACAATGAAACGTTTGTTTGCAATAATCCAGGCCCTGGCCGTGTGCGCAGGCCTGTCCGCTCAGAACGCAAACCTGAATCCGACGGTTCAGGTGACCAACGCCTACGAAAACAATATGCAGGAGGCCGAAAGGAAGCCGCTGGAAGCGGAAATCCCGGACAGCCTGTACAAGTTCGACCTCAACTTCGACTATTCGGGTTTCGAGAAGCCGTACAAGGGCAATGACGAATTCAATCCCTTCCTGACCGAGCTCGACCTGGTCGCACGCCCCTTCGACGGCAGGAATTTCCATCTCAAGGCAGGCGCCGGCTATACCCTGCATCCACAATTGAACCTTTCCTGGCTGTTTCCCTCACGCGGACGTTTCAAAGCAGGGCTGTTCGCTGAACACAAATCATATTTCGGCAAATATGCGGTGGACAATAACGGCATTGAGGACTTTACCGGCATCGATTCCTATTCCAAAGCCGGTTTCGAGGGCCGCGCCGACTGGGACAGGATATGGCTGCAGAGCGCGGTGTGGTATGACGGAGTATATGCAAAGACCGATTGGAGCGGCAACCACAGAAGGAATTACAATTCAGGTTCGGCGATGCTCAAGATAGCATCCAGAGACTGCCGTGACGCCTATGCCTTCAAGTTCGCCCTGTCCCTGGAGGACAGTTTCGGAGTGAATAAGTTCGAGGAATTCCTTTCGAATGGGAAGCTCCGCGAGAACGTGTTCAAAGGTTCCCTGCTGCTAGGCTATCAGGCCGGCCATTCCTTCTTCGGCCTCGATACCGAAGTGAATGCGCTGTCCGGTAGCTCCGATGAAAATAATGGCAAATACGGAGCCGTTGCCGTGGCGTTGAGGCCGCAATACCGCTTCACAAACGATGCGATAATGCTCCAGGCAGGCGTATCCATGCTGATAGGCAGCGGCAATGAGAACGTATTGAACAGCACGAAATCCGACGGAAGCGCGGAGAAATTCAATGTATGGCCTTTTGTAAGGTTCGAATGGAATGCCGTTCCCGACAAGTTCCGGATCTTTGCCGACGCGGATCTGAACGGCAGGACGGCGGGGGAGAGGAACGCCTGGGAGAACAGTCATATGCCAGTCGGATATGCTCCGTCCATAATCAAGACGGCTTCGGCGGACCTCGGCTTCAAGGGTACGCTTTGGAAAAAGATGCAGTGGAAGCTCGGCGCCGGTTATGAGAATATCAGGAACGCCAACGTCTTCGGTCTGGACGTTATGCCGGGCGGTGTCCCGTTCCCGGCTCTGGGGGTTATTCCCAAGCTGGAGGATTTCAACTTCTTTCTTGACGTCAAGGCCAAGTTCGGCATATTCTCGCTGGATGCGGACCTGTGCTACCGGGCATTCCTTCATAAGGAGGATCGTGATGTCCTGCCATCCGCATTCACTGCCGATTTGCGTGCAAAATTCGACATACGCAGACGGGCATCCGTCTATGCCGGGGTTGATTTCCGTTCGTCGCGACCTGCCGCGAACGTCTACAATACTCCTCATTTCGTAGACCTGTATGCCGGCGCCGACTTCCGTCTGACGCAGAAGCTGGGCCTGTTCATAGAGGGCAGGAATCTGCTCAACCGCCAACTTCAGACGGTGCCGATGATTTATGAAAAAGGTTTTGTCGTCACGGGCGGAATAGTCTTGAATTTCTGATAAAAAATGCTTATATTTGTCCGTTTTAAGAAAAACCGATAAATATGAGCGAAATTAAAGAACAAATCGGACAGAATCAGGATTATTCGGCCGGCAGCATCCAGGTCCTCGAGGGACTTGAGGCTGTGCGCAAAAGGCCGTCAATGTACATCGGAGATGTCGGCGAACGCGGTTTCCACCATCTCGTGTACGAGGTAGTCGACAACAGTATCGACGAGGCTCTTGCCGGATATTGCGACAACATCGACGTAACCATCAACGAAGACAATTCGATCACGGTGAAGGACAATGGCCGCGGTATCCCTACGGGTATGCACCCGAAGGAGCACCGCAGCGCCCTTGAAGTCGTTATGACTGTCCTCCACGCCGGCGGCAAGTTCAACAAGGACTCCTACAAGGTGTCAGGCGGTCTACACGGCGTCGGCGTTTCCTGCGTGAACGCGCTTTCCGACCTGCTAGTGGCCGAGGTGCACCGCGAGGGCCAGGTCTTCGTGCAGAAGTATTCCAAAGGCAAACCTGTCACGGCCGTCGAGGTTGTGGGCAAGGCCGGGGATACGGGTACGCTGATCACCTTCCATCCCGATCCCGAGATATTCAACGTTTCCGAATACAAATACGATACCCTCGCCGCGCGTCTGCGCGAACTGGCATACCTGAACAAGGGTATCCGACTGACTCTCACCGACCTCCGCGAAAAGGTGGAGACCTCTTTGGAGGACGGCTCCGTCACTTCCGACTACCGCAGGGATATCTTCTTCTCGAAAGAAGGCCTCAAGGAATTCGTCGAATACCTTGACGCCGGGGCAAGCCATCTGATACCCGACCCCATCTGCCTGGAGACCAATAAAGTCATTCCGATTGAAATCGCTCTTCAATATAACAACGGCTTCAGCGAGAAGATATATTCCTACGTCAACAACATCAACACCATAGAAGGCGGTACGCATCTGCAGGGCTTCCGTATGGGCCTCACCCGTACGCTCAAGGCCTATGCCGACAAGAACAACATGCTCGCCAAGCTCAAGTTCGAGCTCAGCGCCGAGGATTTCCGCGAGGGCCTCACCGCCGTGGTTTCCGTGAAGGTGGCAGAACCTCAGTTCGAGGGACAGACCAAGACCAAGCTCGGCAACCCCGAGGTGGTTTCCGCAGTTTCCCAGGCTACGGCCGCCGCTATGGAACAGTACCTCGAGGAGAACCCCAAGGAGGCCAAGATCATAGTTGACAAGGTGATACTTGCCGCCACCGCACGTCACGCAGCCCGTCAGGCCCGCGAGATGGTGCAGCGCAAGACCGTGATGACAGGCGCCGGAATGCCCGGCAAACTGTCCGACTGCTCTTCACGCGACCCCGAGAAATGCGAGATATTCTTCGTCGAGGGAGACTCCGCGGGTGGAACGGCGGTTTCAGGACGCGATTCCTCCATCCAGGCCATACTGCCCATGAGGGGTAAGATACTCAACGTCGAGAAAGCCCCCATGCACAGGGTGTTCGAGAACGAGGAGATAAAGAATATATACACGGCTCTCGGAGTGACTATAGGTACCGAGAACGACCCCAATGAGCTGAATATCAGCAAACTGCGTTACGGCAAGGTGATAATAATGACCGATGCCGATGTCGACGGATCGCACATCGACACCCTCTTCCTCACCTTCTTCTTCCGCTATATGGTGGACCTGATACGCAACGGACACGTCTATCTGGCCACTCCTCCCCTTTACAGGGTCAAGAAGAAAGGCACGAAGACCAAGGAGTTCGAGAAATACTGCTGGACCGAGGACGAGCGCATAGCCCTCATCGAGGAGTTCGGCGGCACGAACAACGTCACGGTGCAGCGCTACAAAGGTCTCGGCGAGATGAGCGACGAACAGCTGTGGGAGACCACAATGAATCCCGAAACCCGTCTGCTGCGCCAGGTGACCATAGAGAATGCAGCGGAGGCGGAGCGCACATTCAGCATGCTGATGGGCGATGACGTGCCTCCTCGCAGGGAATTCATCGAACAGAACGCGCATTACGCCAATATAGACGCTTAGTTTTTGCCGGATATGGATATTTTTGAAAGGATAGCGGAAAATGCCGGCGGCCCCATCGGACAGTATTTCGAGAAAGGCCACGGCTACTATATGTATCCCCGTCTGGAAGGGGAGCTCGGGCCTCATATGATTTTCAACGGCAAGCCCGTGCTCAACTGGAGTCTGAACAACTACCTTGGCCTGGCCAACCATCCCGAGGTGCGCAAGGAGGATGCCCGTGCAGCCGCGGAGTGGGGTTTGGCTTACCCTATGGGCGCCCGTATGATGAGCGGCCATACGAGGTATCACGAGAAACTAGAAAGGATATTCGCCGACTTCGAGAAGAAGGAGGATGCCTTCCTGTTCAATTTCGGCTATCAGGGCATATTCAGCGCCATAGACGCGCTGGTCACCCGTCACGACGTCATTGTCTATGATGCGGAATGCCACGCCTGCCTTCTGGACGGCATACGCCTCCACATAGGCAGCAAATACAAATACCGTCACAACAATATCGAGGACTGCGACAAGGTGCTTGCAAGGGCCTGTGCCGAGGCGAAGGAGAACGGAGGCGGAGTGCTGCTGATCACCGAAGGCGTTTTCGGAATGACCGGAGCCCTGGGCAAACTTGACAGAATCGTCGCGCTCAAGAGCAAGTACGACTTCCGCATATTCATAGACGACGCCCACGGTTTCGGACTTCTGGGCGAGCACGGACGCGGCACTTCCGAGCAGCTGGGCTGCATGGACGGCATAGACCTGTACATAGGCGCCTTCGCCAAGTCGATGGCGTCCATAGGCGGTTTCATTGCCGGTCCCGCGCACGTCATCAACTATCTGCGCTACAACATGCGCAGCCAGATGTACGCCAAGTCGCTCCCCATGCCCCTTGTGCTGGGCAATATCAAGCGTATGGAAATCATAGATTCCCCCGAGGGCGACGAACTCAGGAAGAAATGCTGGACCATCACCCACGCCATCCAGGACGGATTCCGCAAGGAAGGCTTCGACATAGGCGAGGCCGAGGCCTGCGTGACGCCGGTTCACATCAAGGGAGGTCCCGCAGAGGCTGCCAACATGGCCAGGGACCTGCGTGAGAACTACCATATATTCTGCTCTGTCGTGGTTTATCCCGTCATACCCAAGGGTATGGTGATATTCCGCATAGTGTCCACCGCGGCCCACACCATGGAGGACGTGGAAGAGACGCTGGCGGCCTTCAAGGCCATCAAGAGGAAACTCGACAACGGAGAGTACAGCAGGGATGACTTCGAATCGATGAAAATAGACTGACGGGAATGTTCAGGGAGCACTTCAGAGACAAGGTCATAATCATAACAGGGGCAAGTTCCGGAATCGGACTTGCTTCCGCTCGTTTATTCTCATCCTGCGGTGCGAAGCTTGTCCTTGCGGCCAGGAGGCTGGACGTTCTGGAGAAGGAGGCCACCGCCATGGGCGGGGATATCCTGTGCGTCAAGGCCGACGTTTCGGTCGAGGACGACTGCAGGACCCTGGTTCAGAAGGCCGTGGAACGCTACGGGAGGATAGACATACTGGTGAACAACGCCGGGCTGTCGATGAGAGCCCTGTTCAGGGACCTGGACCTGAAGGTCATCAGGACCCTTATGGAAGTGAATTTCTGGGGTACCGTATACTGCACGAAATACGCCCTGCCTTACCTGCTGGAGAGCAGGGGCTCCGTGGTCGGAGTCATCTCCATAGCCGGATTCGCCGGTCTGCCCGGACGAACGGGCTACAGCAGCAGCAAATATGCCATCAGGGGGTTCCTGGACACCTTGCGCATAGAACATCTGTATGACGGACTGCACGTTATGGTATTCGCTCCGGGCTTCACCGCTTCCAACGTCCGCAACGCGGCGCTCACCGCAGACGGCAGCGCCCAGGGGAGTACCCCCAGGGACGAAGGCAGTATGATGACCGCTGAGGAATGCGCCCGCCATCTGGCCCGCGGACTTCAGAGAAGACGCAGACAGGTGATACTCACGCCTGTCGGAAAGATGACGGTGTTCATGCACAGGCTTTTCCCCCGTCTGACCGACCGTCTGGAATTCGGTTATATGGCAAAGGAACCGAACAGTCCTTTCAAGAAGAAGAGAAAAAATGAATAAAAGAGAATTGCCCGAACTGTCCCGCTATCTGATACCCGGCGCCATACTTGTGGTGCTGCTTACTCTGATAATGCCCCGCACGGGCAAGTTCGAATACAACTACCGCAAGGGCAGCCAGTGGAATTACGAGACGCTTGTCGCCCCGTTCAGCTTCCCCATACTCAAGACGGACGAGCAGATACTGTTCGAAAAGGAGAGGCACGGCAGCACCTATGTCCCTTATTTCAAACTGGATGAGAGGAAATATGGCGAGGTGGAATCCCTCATACGCCAGACTATGGACGATCAGGAGGAACTGTCCTCCGTCATAATCTCCGACATAAAGCCCTGCTATGCAACGGGCGTAATACCTGACGGCCCCACCTCCATAGAGAATTCCGCTGACGAGAATCCCGACGTCATATTTGTACAGAAGTCGAAGAGGGCGGAAATGGTGCCGCGCGAGGAAGTTTACACCCTTAGCCAGGTGTGCGGAGTAGTACGCGGGAGCATAGAGAGGGTCGGACGCTTCGCCGATGTGGACTCCGTTATGACCAGATACCGTCTCTACGAGCTTGTCGAGCCGAATCTGGTGTTCGACAAGCAGACCACGGAACTGGTGCACAAGGAGTCTTCGGAATTCATATCGCCGACATCGGGCATTTTCAAGGCAGGGGACATCATCGTGACCTCGGGCGAGATAATCACTGCGGACATAGAGCAGATTCTGGATTCATACAAGGCCGAGTTCCAACAGAACGTGGGCTATGACGGCCCCATCTATATGCTTTGGCTGGGCAACCTGCTGATGGCTCTCATTCTGGTGTCGCTGACGATAGTGTACCTGTGGTTCTGCAAGCAGGACATACTCGGGCATCTGAACGAGTTCCTCTTCGTCCTTCTCATCGAATTCATCGCGGCTGCGGTGACTTTCGTGTGCTGCAACGGCAAACTGCCCTCCAACATAGTCTATCTGATGCCTTTCCCCGTGTTCGCCCTGTATTTCATGGCATTCCTCAAGAGGAAGGTGGTGATGCCCCTGTACAGCCTTGCGCTGCTGCCTGTGCTGATATTCTGCCAGGGCGGAGAGTACCTGTATATGATATTCCTCGCCGGCGGTTTCGGAGCCGTGCTCGCATTCACAAGGTTCAACAAGGGCTGGCGCCAGTTCGTCACGGTCCTTTGCATACTTGTCACAATGACGGTGGCCTATCTGTCCTTCCGCCTGCTGGAAGGTAACGCCGAAGTGACGACCCCCACCAATCTGCTGTATCTGTGTCTGGGCTCCCTGTTCGTCGTGCTGACATACCCGCTTGTCTATCTGTTCGAGATAGTGTTCAACCTGGTCAGCGTCAGCCGTCTGGTGGATCTTACGGACACCAACGCTCCCTTGCTGCGTATGCTCGCGGAGAAGGCTCCCGGCACATTCCAGCACTGCCTGGCCGTGATGAACATGGCCGAGGCCGCCGGACGCTGCATAGATGCCGACGTGCCTCTGTTGCGGGCAGCCGCCCTTTATCACGACATAGGCAAGACAGAGAACCCGCAGTGCTTCGTGGAAAATCAGACTGCCGGCATAGACATACACAAGGATATGTCCCTCAAGGACAGCGCAAGGATGATAATACATCACGTCGAGGCGGGTGTCGCCCTGGCGGAGAAGAACAATATCCCCTCCATCATACGCGAGTGCATAGCCACGCATCACGGCACGTCCTCTACGGGATACTTCTATAACAAGTATCTCAACGAAGGGGGCAATCCGGACGATGTGGCCGATTTCTTCTATCCGGGTCCCAAGCCCAGGACCAAGGAGCACGTCATACTTATGCTCTGCGATTCGCTGGAGGCGGCATCCCGCACGCTCAATGACTATTCTCCGGAATCCGTGAAGGATTTCGTTCACAGGATATACATAGGCAAATACAACGAAGGACAATATGCCGAGGCTGATATCACAATGCAGGAGCTGCAGGTGATAGAGCAGACGCTCGGAAACTACATAATCAATATGCATCACAACAGGATAGCATATCCAGGCAGAAAATCAAACAAATAGACATACGTTATGAAAATTACAAGCAAGAAGACAGATGACCTGAACCAGGTCCTGACAGTGAATGTGGCGGCTGATGACTATATGACCGCCAGAAAGAAGAAATTGGCCGATCTCCAGCGCAGGGCCGAAGTTCCCGGTTTCCGCAAAGGCAAGGTGCCCGCATCCCTCATCGAGAAGTGGTACGGCGAGAGCGCCCTTGCAGATGCAGTGAACAGCGTTGTCGGCGAAGCGCTCCAGAAGCATATGGAGGAAAAGAAACTGGACATCATCGGAGAGCCTCTTCCCGTGGAGGAGAAAGACGAGCAGGAGTGGAAGGCCGGCAATGATTTCGTGTTCAAGTTCGACATCGCCCTCACTCCCAAAGTGAGCCTCACGCTGGACAAGACAGACGAAGTCACCTCATACAACATCAACGTGACAGAGACCGAGAAGAAGAAACTCGCCGAGGCATACAAGAAACAGCAGGAAGGCGCCGAGAAGCCCGTCACTGACGAGGAGATAGCCAAGCAGGTCGACGCTCAGCTGAGTTCCGAATACAAACAGGCATCCGAATTCCGTCTGGAGAAGGATATACGCGACTACTGTGTGAACAAGGCAGGCATCCAGCTTCCCGAGAAATTCCTCCGCCGCTGGCTCATTGCCGCAAACGAAGGCAAGTTCACACCCGAGCAGATAGACAAGGACTTTGAAGGTTTCCTTGCCGACTATCGCTGGCAGCTTGTGATGGCTTCTCTGACCGAGCAGTTCGGCATCAAGGTGGAAGAGACCGACCTTACCGCGGAAGCCACCAACTTCGCCAAATATCAGTATGCGATGTACGGCATAGCCAATCCTCCCGAGGACGCTATCGAAGGCATAGTGAAGAACATGCTTCAGGACCAGTCCAGCCTCCAGCGCATGGCCGAAAACATACAGGCCAGGAAGGTCATCGCCGCCATCAGGGAGAAGATAAGCGTAAAAGCAAAGAAAATTTCCGCAGACAAGTTCAGGGAACTTAAATAACAAGGGAAAATGAATGCCCTCCTCGTACTCGTAGCGGTAATCATTTTCACCTGCGTATTGCTCAACAACGCCTCATTCCGCATAGGAATGCCGGTGTTGTTGGCTTTCATATTGCTGGGCATACTGTTCGGTGTCAACGGACTGATACCCAGCAATCTTAATGTCACGGACAGGAAGACCGTGGGTGACATTTGCACCGTCGCGCTGATTTTCATAATGTTCTACGGAGGCTTCGGCACCTCGTGGAAATCGGCCAGGCCAATAGCTCTCGAAGCCGGTCTGCTGGCGAGTGTAGGTGTACTTACCACTGCCGCTCTGGTGGGGGTATTCTGCCATTTCCTTCTCAAATGGGGCTGGGTGGAGGCCCTGCTTCTGGGTTCCGTCGTATCCTCGACCGATGCCGCTTCGGTTTTCTCCATATTCCGTTCGCGCAAACTTGGACTGAAGGACAATACCGCCCCTCTGATAGAGATGGAAAGCGGTTCCAACGACCCCTGCTCGTATATGCTGACGGTAATAATGCTCTCCATCATGCAGGGCGATGTGTCCGTCGGCCATACGATATGGCTTTTCGTGGCCCAGCTCGGCTTCGGAGCACTTTTCGGATTCGCGATAGCCAGGGCTGCGGTGGAGGCGATGAAACGCATCCATTTCGCCACGGCAGGTTTTGACTCCCTCTTCCTGATGGCGGTGGCCATAATATCCTATGCCCTGCCGGCGCTGGTTGGAGGAAACGGCTATCTCAGTGCCTATATCGTTGGTATAGTATTGGGTAACAATAAGTTCTGCAACAAGAAGGATATGGTGCACTTCTTTGACGGCATCACAGGACTGATGCAGGTTCTCATCTTCTTCATGCTGGGTCTGCTGGCTCATCCCGCCAACCTCGGCAGCTGCATACTTCCGGCCATAGCCATATTCCTTGTGCTTTCGCTGGTGGCAAGACCCCTGTCCGTATCCGCCCTGTTGCTTCCGTTCGGAAAATACGGCTTCAGGCAGATGACGCTAATATCTTTCTGCGGCCTGAGGGGCGCAGCGTCCATAGTGTTCGCCATAATGGCCACCCTGGGCAACGACGCCCTGCAGAACGACATATTCAATATTGTATTCTGTATAGTGCTGATATCCATTGCGCTGCAGGGCTCGTTTCTGCCATGGACCGCAAAAAAACTGGATATGATAGACCCCAACGCGGATGTGATGAAGACCTTCAGCGACTTCTCCGAGGAGGTGGACCTGCAGTTCTCAGAGATAAAGCTGGATGAAGACAGCCACTGGCTGGACCAAAGGGTGATGGACCTCAAACTTCCCAAGGACCTTCTTTTCTGTATGATCGTGCACGCCGACGGCTCGCGCCGTGTACCCAACGGCCGTACCGTGCTGCATCTCGGCGACACCATCATAGTATGCTCGAAGAAATTCAGGAAATCCTCCCAGCAGATAATGGTGGTGCAGCATGTCATAAGCGATTACAGCAAATGGGACGGGCACAAGGTCAGTGAACTGCCTCCCACCCGCAACCAGCTGATACTCATCCAGCGTGGCGACCGCACCATAATCCCGCACGGTGATACGGTGATGATGAGCGGGGACGTATTGTATATAAATCAAACATCATAGACTATGGGTATAATTTCCATAACGGGAGCCCTCGGCTCAGGCAAAAGCACCGTGGCCAAGAACATTTGCGCCAAGAACGGTTTCAGCTATTTCTCCACCGGCACGATACAGCGCAAGATAGCCGAAGAAAGGGGAATAGACACGCTGCAGCTCAACCAGCTCTGCGGCAGTGACAAGTCGGTGGACGACCTCATAGACGGCCGTCTGCGTCAGATGAACGTGGACGGAACCACGGACATAGTTCTTGATTCACGTCTGGCCTGGTTCTTCGTCGGCAAGTCATTCAAGGTATATCTCACGGCGCTTCCTTCAGTTGCCGCCGACCGCGTTTTCCACGATGACAAGAGGGTGGGGGAGCCTACGGGTGACCAGCTGGAGGTGATGAAGAACCTGCTGGAGCGCCAGAGGGTGGAGAATGAGCGTTTCAAGAGATTCTACAATGCCGACTGCTTCGACCTGAACAATTTCGACATAATCGTGGACAGTTCCAAATCCACCGTGGACGAGATTGCCGACCTCATCATTGCCGAATTCGGCAAAAGTCTTTCCGGCGGCGGATACGCCCAGACCAGATGGATATCTCCTCTTCTGCCCGTGCCCACGGAAGGATGTCTGGAGGACGGCCCCCTCGTGCTGAGCCGCGACGAGGATGCATATTACGTCCACAGCGGTCTCAGGATACTGAAAGAAGCCGTCGCCAACGGCGTGTCCCTGATAAAATACACCTTATTATAATTACAATATGACACAGCGTTTCTGCAAATTCATTCTGGAAAAGTGGGGATGGACCCTGATAGGCGAGCCGGCTCCCGAGAAGAACTGTGTTTACCTTGAAGCCCCGCATACCAGTATCTGGGACTTTGTTATCGGTCTTATGTATTACAGGGCCAAGGGAACGGGCCATCTGCGCACCATGATAAAGAAAGAGGCCTTCTTTTTCCCTGTCAACTACCTCCTGCGCGCTATGGGTGCGTTTCCCATTGACAGGACCAGCCCGTCCAAGACCATACTCAGCATTGTTCACGAGATGGAGACCAGCGGGGACAAGCCCTTCCACCTGGTGATCTGTCCGGAAGGCACGCGCAAGGCCGTAAGGAAATGGAAGACAGGCTATCACACCATAGTCAGCCAGACCGGAGCCGCCCTGTACATCACTATGGTCGACTGGGGCAACAAGCGTGTCGGCATACTGCAGAAATTCGAGATAGGCGGGAATGCCCGCGAGGACACTGACCGCATACAGCAGATATACGAGAAATGGCAACCCATAGGATTGCATCCTGACCAGTTCCTTACAAAATGAGAATACTTTCCTATTTCTATTACGCCTTCCTTGCGCTGACCTGCCTCAATTACAGGGAGGAGGGCGCCTGGATAGATGTCAACGGCCAGCATCTGTACTTCGTTATGAGAGGTCCTGAGGACGGCAAGCCCGTAGTGATTGTTCACGGAAACGGAGGCTCTCACAAGAGCCTGCGCACCCAGGCAATGCAGCTTGCCAAGGCAGGATACAGGGTGTACAGCCCCGATTCACGCGGTCAGGGAGCCAATCCCGTGCTGGATGAATACCACTATGCCGATATGGCGGAGGATACCTATTGTTTCATCAAGGCACTTGGCCTGAATCATCCGGCATTCTACGGATGGAGCGACGGAGGCATCATAGGTCTTATGCTCGAGATGGCTCATCCCGGAACCCTCGGACCTATGACCGTCTGCGGAGCAAATCTGACTCCGGACTGCGGAGAGGATTTCGAGTCCTTCAAGGAATGGATACTCGAACAGGGCACTCCTCTTGCCCTTATGATGCTGTCCGAGCCGGACATCAAGCCCGAGAGTCTGCGTGTGATAAAGTGCCCGACTCTGGTTACGGTGGGCAGCAAGGACCTGATAAGCGTGGAGCATACCAGGCTCATATCGGACAATATTCCCGGGGCGGAGCTGGAGATTTTCGAGGGCGAGACCCACAGCAGCTACATCAAGCGCAGTCCCAAGCTGGGCCGCCGTATGCTGGATTTTTTACGCAAGAACAATTACTGATATGTCGGTTACGCGGCAGTGCTGCCACTTCAGGGGGCATAACCCATAATACAAAGCCCCCTGAAGTGGTAACACTGCCGCTTAAAGGCTCAGAAAACGGGCGACGGTGTCGTCGGAGATGGAAGGTCCTGATGAGAGGACGGTGATGTCGTGATGTTCCGTGCCGGGATTGCCTGTGCCGGAGCCTGTGCCAGTGTCGGAACCGTTGGATTCACGATGGCTGTGGAGCAGACGTTCCACCTGGCGGGCCACCGCCGGAGCGGGATTGATTATCTCCACATCCGGACCTGCCACGCGTCTTATCACCGGCTCCAGAAAAGGATAGTGCGTGCAGCCGAGGACTATGGTATCGGCACCTGCCCTTAGCAGAGGTTCGACGGCTTCCCTGACTGTCTTTTCCACCTCCGGACCGTTCAGCCGGCCTTGTTCGACAAGCTCCACAAACCCTTTGCCCACGTGCTCCGTGACCTGTGTCTGAGACGAGTATTTCTCCCTGAGGTCCAAATAGTTGCTTCCTTTGAACGTGCCTGCCGTCGCGAGAACTCCTATCACGCCGCTGCGGGTGTGCAGGGCGGCGGGTTTCACGGCTGGCTCCATACCCACGAAGGGGAAATCGGGCCAGGTGGCCCTGAGCGTCTTTATGGCCGCGGCGGTGGCCGTGTTGCAGGCAACCACTATGATGTCGGCCCCACGGTCCATCAGCAGGCGCGAAATGTACAGGGCCCTTTCTATGACATAGTCCCTGGATTTCTCCCCGTAGGGGCAATGGGCTGAATCGGCGTAGTACAGATACGACTCCCCGGGAAGGAGTTTCACAATTTCCTTCAGCACGGACAGCCCGCCGAAACCAGAGTCAAAAATACCTGTCATTGCAAAGCAAAGTTAGCCAAAAAATGTTATATTTGTATGTTTATGCGGTAAAATGCATTGTTATGACAGGACAGGAGCAGATAAGGGACCTGGAGTCCAGACTGGAGCAGCTGCACAGATGCGTGGCGATAGATGACAAGCGTCAGGAAGTCAATGAGATGACTGCGCGCACGCTGGAAAGCGATTTCTGGGACGATGCCAAGGCCGCGGAGTCTTTCCAGAAGAAGCTCTCCGCCGTGAGGGCCTGGGTCGAGGCATATGACCAGGCTTCGTCGGCTCTTGATGACCTGAAGGTCCTGATGGAGTTCGGCGACACCGAGGAGAATCTGGATGGCGCCTGCAAGGCTGCGCTGGACAGGATAGAGGCCCTTGAACTGAAGAATATGCTTTCCGGGGAGGGCGACAATCTGGGCGCCGTGCTCACCATAAACTCCGGAGCCGGCGGCACCGAGTCCAACGACTGGAGCGGTATGTTGATGAGGATGTACCTGCGCTATTGTGAGCGCAACGGTTACAAAACTGAAGTCACCGAGCTTGTGGAAGGGGATGAGACCGGCATAAAGAGCGCCACCATCCAGGTGGAGGGTGACTATGCCTACGGCTATCTCAAGGCCGAGAACGGGGTGCACAGACTGGTGCGCATCAGCCCCTTCAACGCACAGGGCAAGCGTCAGACCACCTTCAGCAGCGTTTTCGTCTATCCTCTCGTGGACGACACTATCGACATAGAGATAAGTCCCGCCGACATAGAGTGGGATACATTCCGCAGCAGCGGCGCCGGCGGCCAGAACGTGAACAAGGTGGAGACCGGCGTGCGCGTAAGGCACATACCTACAGGCATCATTGTGGAGAACACCGAGACCCGCAGCCAGCAGGACAACCGCGCCAACGCCCTCAGGATATTGAAATCCAGACTGTACGACATAGAGCTCAAGAAACGTCAGGCAAAGCAGGCGGAACTCGAGGGACAGAAGAAAAAGATAGAGTGGGGAAGTCAGATACGCAGTTACGTGCTCCATCCTTACAAAATGGTCAAGGACCTCCGCACCGGTTGCGAGACTTCCGACACCCAGGCGGTTCTGGACGGTGATTTGAATGAAATGATAAAGAGATATTTAATGGAATTCTAGTTATGGCTTACACTTATGCACCCACATTCCAGCTTGGCCCCGACCAGACTGAATATTACAAGATACCGGGATCCGAGAAATTGGTAAAAGTAGCCGATTTCGAGGGAAACAAGATTCTGAAAGTCAGCAAGGAAGCTCTCCAGCTCCTGTCCGAGACCGCCTTTTACGACGTGAACTTCATGCTCCGCAGGGAACACAATGAACTGGTTGCCTCCATACTCGCTGACCATCATTCATCCGACAACGACAAATACGTGGCCCTGACCTTCCTGCGCAATGCGGAAATCGCAGCAAAAGGCAAACTGCCCTTCTGCCAGGATACCGGTACGGCCATTGTACACGCCGAGAAAGGCCAGAACGTATGGACAGGCTTCGACGAGGCCGAGCCCATTTCCCAGGGCATATTCAATACCTACCGCAACAATGCCCTGCGCTACAGCCAGAACGTTGCCTATGATATGTATACCGAAAGGAACTCCCACTGCAACCTTCCCGCCCAGATTGACATCGAGGCCACGGAGGGTGACGAGTTCAAGTTCCTCTGCGTGGTGAAGGGCGGCGGCTCCGCCAACAAGACCTACCTTTTCCAGGAGACCAAGGCCATTCTGAACCCCGCTACTCTGGTACCCTTCCTGATGGACAAGATACAGCATCTGGGAACGGCTGCCTGCCCTCCCTATCACGTTGCTGTCGTTGTGGGCGGCACTTCCGCCGAGAAGAACCTTCTCACCGTGAAGCTCGCTTCCGCCAAATATTACGATTCGCTGCCCACCGTCGGTGATGACACTGGACGTGCATTCCGCGATGTCGCTCTCGAGAACATGCTTCGCAAGAAATGTGAGGATCTCGGTCTCGGCGCACAGTTCGGCGGTACGCATTTCGTTCACGACATCAGGGTCATACGTCTCTCACGCCACGGAGCATCCTGCCCCATAGGCCTGGGCGTCAGCTGCAGCGCGGACCGCAACATCAAGGCCAAGATCAACGCCGACGGCATCTGGATAGAGAAGATGGATGACAATCCCGGTGAACTGATACCCGAGGAGTTCCGCAAGGCGGGCGAAGGCAATGCCGTGAAGATAAACCTCAACCAGCCTATGCCCGAGATCCTCAAGGAACTCACCAAATATCCCGTAAGCACGCGTCTGAGCCTTAACGGCACCATCATAGTGGCCCGTGACATAGCTCACGCCAAACTGAAGGAACGCCTGGATGCCGGTGACGACCTGCCAGATTATTTCAAGAATCACCCCGTATACTACGCCGGTCCCGCCAAGACTCCCGAAGGCTTTGCCTGCGGTTCGATGGGCCCGACGACTGCAAACCGTATGGATCCCTATGTGGACCTGTTCCAGAGCCACGGCGGTTCAATGATAATGCTTGCAAAGGGCAACAGGACCAAAGTTGTCACCGAGGCCTGCAAGAGATGGGGAGGTTTCTACCTCGGTTCCATCGGCGGTCCCGCGGCCATACTTGCACAGAACAACATCAAATCCATCGAGTGCCTGGAATATCCTGAACTCGGAATGGAGGCGATATGGAAGATTGAAGTGAAGGATTTCCCCGCATTCATACTCGTGGACGACAAGGGCAATGACTTCTTCAAGAAGATGGGTCTGTAGGCTTCTGCGCTTTGTTGCGTGGACGGCGGGGGTCCTTGTGGCCGTTATGGTGGTTGCGCAGATACTGCTCAGCCCCGCTGTGTGCGCATCCTTCGTGGAGAAGTATTACCCGCGCTACATAGACGGAAAACTCGAGGCGGAACGCGTATACGTGTCGCTTTTCCGCCATTTCCCTGCAGTCACGGCCAATATCGACAAACTGGCGATAACCTATCCGGCTTCCCGCTTCGACAGCAGTGCGGTGGACAGGGTTGATACCCTGGCCTCGTTCGACAGGTTCACGGTCGCGGTCAACGTGCTCTCGCTGCTTCGCGGCACCATCAACGTGAAGAAGCTGGAACTGGTTCGGCCGCACGCCTTCATATGCCGCTACGCTGACAGCACCACCAACCTTTCCATTCTGAAGCTGGCCACGGAGGAGCAGCAGGAAGAAGTGGAGGATACATCCGTCACGGTGCTGCCGCGCATACTCCTACGTAGGGTCAGGCTGGGCGACAGGGCGCGCATCGTCTGCGTGGACGAGCCAGGAAACACCAGGGCTCTCCTGTTCCTCAAGGACTTTTCCGTCAACGGCAGGCTGGATTCCGAAGATCCTCTCGCCAGCCGTTTCAGAATGGAACTGGACACACTTGTGGTAACCGGCAGGACAGCAAAGGATACACTTCTTTTCGACCTGGACCACTTCTATGTGAACAACCGCGCTGGAGGGATGAAACTGGATGCCGAGGCCAGAGCCTATGCCGCCACACGTTCATTCGGCAGGATAAAGGTGCCTTTCTCTCTCAAGGGAACAATGGATATTGCTCATTCCGACAGCCTGTGGAACATCAGCTGCAATGACCTTGCTATGAACGTGGCCACAGTATGCGCCAACGCGGATGCAGTGGCCGAGATAGGGGACAGGATCGCGATAAAAGGCAACATAACGATTCCTGAGGCTGACATACAGACACTTCTGGACGAGTATGTCGTACATTTCTATCCCTATGCGTCGAAGATACGGACGGCGGCAAAGCTCAGTGCCGGTGCTGACGTGGACGGATGCTTTTACCCGTCCTCCGACGGCTCTCCAGAATTGAACCTCAAAGCCAGAATCGCCTACAATGGCGAGGGCCTGCATCTGAATGCCAATGGTGGCGGGGACAACGTTCTGCAGGACAATGGATCAGCCTTTTTCGATGCAAAACTGAACCTGTCTATGGATACCCTTGGGGTTTATATCTCCGATGTTTTGGGTATCAATATGAAGGGTTCCGTAAAGGCCGGGGCGTCAGGTTCATTGCCTTTGTCAGGCATAAGCATTTACAATCTGCGCGACACAGACCTCAAGGCGGATGTGGCCTTGAGAGGCGTGAATTTGAGTATGTCTGATGATACCCTGTCATTGTCGTTGGGCGATATGGATATCAGAACGGCTCTTATGGAAGACCGTTTCAACATATCCAACCGCAAAGGGGCGAAGGCACTTGGAGCAATTGTGACTTTGGACAGCATAAACTTCAAATACTGTGACAGTCTGAACGTTACAGGCAATGACATACACCTCCTTGCTCAGACATCACCCGTACGTAATACCACTGCGGGAGGCAAAAAATACAACCCTTTGAGCGTTTCCCTGTCGTTGGGAAAGATTTCCCTTAAAAATTCCGATTCCCTGAGCCTCAGACTCAGCGATTCCAGGAACCGGGCCAGTGTTGTGCCCTCCGACGAAGACAGGAATCTGCCACGTATCAGTCTGAGCAGTGACAACAAACGTCTCAGCGCCAGAAGCGGTCCGCACAGGTTTTTCCTCTCAGGCCTGAATTTCACGGCTGACGCAAGGATGAATCAGGCCAGACGCCGTGCCTCCAAAACAGGCAGGCGGGCTATTGCTGCAAGGGCTGGAAACGTGCCGGCGGCAACTCAGGACAGTGCATCCTTCAATCTTGGCGTGTTGCGCAACTACCTGTCCAAGTGGACGATAAATGGCGGTCTTAATCTGGACAGGCTGATTGTTGCCACACCGGCGTTCCCTCTGCGAACGTCAGCTACGAAGTTCCGCGGGTCTTTCAACAATGAAAGCATCAATCTGGATTCGCTGCGCCTGCGCGCCGGATCTTCGAAACTTGCCGTGGGCGGCTCGGTTTCCAATATTAGGAATGCCCTTTCCAAAAGAAGCGCGTTGAAAATTACGCTTGACCTCGATTCAGATACCCTGGCTGTCAGTGAGTTCCTGAACGCCTATGCTCTGGGACAGAAGAATATGAAGACGGACCTGGGCTATCTGGCTGCGGCGGACGATGAGGAATATGAAAAAATGGTGACCGCACCGACGGACAGCCTGTCTGCCGTAAATACCCTGATAGAGGTGCCCAAAGGCCTGGATGCAAGCATAAAACTGCGAGGCAGGGGAGTGTCATTCTCCAATCTGGATATCAACAGTATGGCGGCAAATCTAATGATTAAGAACCGCTGTCTGCAACTCAGTGATGTGGAGGCCCATACGAAAGTGGGCGACATTTATGCGGATGCTTTCTATTCTACGCAGAGCAGAAAGGAAGTCTATGCCGGTTTCGACCTGAATCTTTCACGTATTTCTGCCGGTGAGGCGATTGAGATGATTCCCCAGATAGATACGTTGATGCCTCTGCTCAAGTCGTTTGATGGCCAGCTCAACTGCAACGTGGCGGCAACTACGCAGCTGGATACCAATATGAATCTGATAATGCCCAGTCTGGAAGGTGTGATACGCATAACTGGCGAGGACCTGCATTTCAATGACAACAAGGATGTTACCAGAATTGCCCGTCTTCTGTGGATAAAGAATCCCAGCCGTGCGACGATAGACTCCCTGACCGTTGAGGGCATATTGCGTGACAATACCCTGGAGGTGTTCCCCTTTATGATAAAGATGGGCAAATGGAATGTCGCCGTTGCCGGTATCCAGAATATGGACAAGTCCTTCAGCTATCATGTGTCGCTGGCAAAAACGCCGTTCCTCATCAAACTCGGAGCCAACATTACCGGTCCCGATTTCGACCATATGAGTTTCAAACTGGGCAAGGCAAAATACCGTTCAAGCGAGCTCCCTTCATTCTCCAAGGAGATAGACCAGTCGCGCATGAACCTGGTCAAGTCCATACAGAATGTCTTCCGGCGCGGTGTGCGTCAGGCGGTTATTGACAACAGGTCGCAACGGGAAAAATTCCAGCAGGCGCGTGAGAAGAAGGATTACAGACGCTCAGCTTCGATGGAGGAACTTGAGGAACTCTCAGGCAGCGACCGCAAGCAACTGGACTCTCTGAACGCTGCGACGGACGATGCTCCTGATTCCCTAAAGACAGCCTCCGTCGTGGAGAATGCCGTCGATCTCCAGTAACTCTTCCTTGGTGAATTCCAGACAGCTTTCTGCCTCGAGATTTGTGAGCAGTTGGCTCACACTGCTTGCACCAATGATGACGGATGTCACCCTGGTGTCCTTCAGTATCCACGCAAGAGCCATCTGTGACAGCGTCTGACGGCGTCCGGCTGCGATTGCATCGAGCTTCTTAAGCGTGGCCACCAGATTGTCCGTGATGCTGTCCTTCTTCAGGAAGTGGTTAACGCTTGCGCGCGAATCTTCGGGTATTCCGTTGAAATAACGGTCCGTGAGCAGACCCTGGGCTAGGGGAGAGAAGGCGATGTAGCCTGTCCCTGCCTCAGCCGTACAGTCCAGTATGCCCTCGCTTTCTGCTTTGCGTACGAGCATATTGTAGCGGCCCTGATGCAGTATGCAGTGGACGTCGCGGTCTTCAAGGTATCGGTATGCCTGTATGGCCTTTTCCTGCGGGTAGTTGGATATTCCGGCATAGAGGGCCTTTCCGCTGCGGACTATGTCCACAAGGGCCTGCATCGTTTCCTCGATGGGCGTCTCAGGGTCGTAGCGGTGTGAATAGAAGATGTCCACATACTCCAGTCCCATTCTTTTCAGACTCTGGTCCAGGCTTGCCATCAGGTACTTGCGGCTGCCGCCGTCCCCGTATGGCCCCGGCCACATATCGTAACCTGCCTTGGTGGAGATGACCATCTCGTCGCGGTGCGGCCTCAGGTCCGAAGCCATAATCTTGCCGAAATTGACCTCCGCACTGCCGTAAGCCGGGCCATAGTTGTTGGCCAGGTCGAAGTGAGTTACACCATTGTCAAATGCGTTCAGGAGTATATCACGGCTGCGTTCCAGAGGGGCACTGTCCCCAAAATTGTGCCACAGCCCCAAAGAAATCACCGGCAGTTTGAGTCCGGATTCACCAGCTTTACGATATTGCATGTCTTTCACAAATTTTGTCAAATGTAAGCAAAAAAATGTATTTTTGCCATCTGTAGAAACATATTGGACAATGAAGAAAATAATTATTTACGCTTTGGCTTTTTTCGCCTCATCGCTCTTGCAGGCACAGGAGCTGCAGAGTCAGTGGAAGGGAGCGAAGGTCGCCTTTCTCGGGGATTCCATCACGGATATCAGACAGTTGTCCGGCAATGATGTATTCTGGCATCAGCTGGTCCCGATTCTGGGAATAGAACCGTATGTGTACGGTATAAGCGGCCATCAGATGATACATATCACCGCTCAGGCGCAGAAACTCGAGGAGGAACACGGCAAGGATGTGGACGCCATAATCGTCTTTGCCGGAACCAATGATTTCAATGCATCTCTGCCAATAGGTGAATGGTTCACATATGATACTCTGACGACAAACAAGAACGGGGCGCAGGTCGCTCTGAAGCACCGTATGGCAAACTTCGGTCAGGATACTTTCTGCGGCCGCATTTCAGCGGTTATCGTCTATCTCAAGGAACACTTTCCAGACCAGCAGATAATATTCCTTACGCCCATACACCGTGGACCCGCACAATTCAGTGCGGGCAATGTCCAGCCGGACGAGAACTATGCAAACGCAGCCGGTCTTTTCATAGATGACTATGTGTGCACTGTCATAGAGGCTGCCGACGTGTGGGGCGTGCCGGTCATCGACCTCAATGCGATATGCGGCATCAACCCTATGGTAGAATCCCACCACAAATACTTCAGGTCTCCCCGACGGGCAGAGGACGGCCGCATCGATCTGCTGCACCCGAACACCCCGGGACACCTGCGTATGGCCTACGCCCTGGCCTTCCAACTTCTTGCCTATCCATCCGGCAGGGAATGGAAGTGAAATTGCGGGAATCTTTGCCCGGCCTTTATCGGAGATTCAAAAAAATGCTTAACTTTGCACCCCACGCGGGTGTGTTGTAATTGGTAGCCAAGCCAGACTTAGGATCTGGTGCCTAGTGCGTATGGGTTCGAGTCCCTTCACCCGCACGTTTTGAAGAGTTAACTTATTAGACTGTAATGGGTTAACTCTTTTATTTTGCCACTTGCACAACAGAATTTTTGAAGTTATGTTTTTTTGGCGGCTTCGTAGAAGTTGGCATTGGCCGCCTCAGGACTCGCACGCAAGCGTGCTCGGCCCTCCCA
>JAKSKP010000012.1 GCA_024401635.1 Bacteroidales bacterium | reverse complement strand
CCCCCCCGGCGGTCTCAGCCCTGAGATCCCCCCGGGCATTGTCGCAGGACACGCTGGACAGGGCAATGCGAAGCTTGAGAGGAGCCTTGCCGGAGGCGAAAACCAAACGGACGGATGCGGAGTCAACGGACTCGGCAGAGATGACATTCTCCGAAAATTCGGCATAGAAATATACGTCGTGGGTCTTGGCCCAGGAGCTGGAGCGTCTCCAACCCTTCACGGCTCTGCCGTCCACAAGCTCCAGCGTGCATCCCAGCAGCCTGTCCCTGTGATGGAGGTCTATGTGCACGCCACGGTCGGCTCCTGCCGGAAAAGCATATTCGTGCATCGCCACCCTGCGGCCGGCAGCTATGCGGACATTGACCTTCTGATGGTCAAGGAACACCTGATAAAAACCCGGAGAAGCGCTTTCCCTGTCGTGGGAAAAGGCGGATTCCACCACATCATCCGTTACCGGCATGAAAAGTATGTCACCGTAGTCCAGACAGCCCGTGCCGCTGAGGTGGGTGTGGGTGAATCCGAGTATGACGGAATCGCTGTAGTGATAACCGCTGCAGCCGTCCCAGTCCCTGAGGCGGGTGTCCGGACCGGCCTGTACCATTCCGAAGGGAGCCGTAGCTGCCGGGAAAGTGTGCCCGTGTCCCCCGGTTCCGACGAAGGGATTGACGTAGTGTGTATAATCGGAGGCATAGGCCGCAGATGACAACATAAAGGTCATCAGTGCGGCAAGCGTAAATGTCTTTTTCATATCGAAGAGAAAAAATCAGTCGTCCAGAAGGTGTATGGTTAGTCCGCTGCGCAACTTGGGCTCGAACCAGGTGGTCTTCGGAGGCATTATGTTGCCCGTGTCCGCTATGTCCGTGAGCTGTTGCATAGATACGGGATAAAGCGCAAAGGCTACCGCCATCTCTCCGCTGTCGACGCGGCGTTCCAGCTCGCCCAGCCCGCGTATCCCGCCTACGAAATCTATCCTCTTGTCGGTACGCAGGTCCTTGATTCCCAGCAATTTATCCAGGACAAGGCCGGAAAGTATGGTGACGTCGAGAACCTCTATGGGATCGCCGTCATTATATCTTCCCGCCTTTGCTGTAAGGGAATACCAAGCGCCACCGAGGTACATCGAGAAATTGTGAAGGCCCACCGGATGGAAGTCCACCGCCGTTGCGGGCAGTTTCTCGACATCGAAGTCCTCGGAGAGAGCCTTGAGGAACTCTTCCGGAACATAGCCGTTCAGGTCCCTGACCACCCTGTTGTAGTCCATAATGCGCAACTGGCTCTCAGGGAAGCATACGGCCATGAAGAAATTGTATTCCTCGTCTCCCGTATGGGCGGGATTCCGCTCGGCCTTGTAACGTCCCACCCTGGCTGCCGCGGCCGTACGATGGTGGCCGTCAGCCACATAGAAGCAAGGTATGGACGCGAAAGTTCTGGTGACGAGCTCTATGTCGGCATCATCCGATATCACCCAGAACCTGTGGCCGAAACCGTCATCCTGGGCTACGAAGTCGTACTCCGGCTCGCCGGAGGTCACCTTCTCCAGCAGGGCAGAAAGCGTGGCGTTATCCTTGAAGGAGAAGAAAACGGGCTCTATGTTGGCATTCTGGATGAGGACGTGCTTCATCCTGTCGTCCTCCTTGTCGCGCCGCGTGAGTTCGTGTTTCTTTATCGCACCCGAAAAATAGTCGGCGGTGTCGGCACAGAGCACGAAACCGTACTGCGTGCGCTCTCCCATAGTCTGGGCATATACGTAATAGCAGGGTTTGGCCTCTTTCACAAGCCATCCCCTTTCCTGCCAGGTGCAGAAGTTGTCCACGGCCTTGCGGTACACCCTGTCTTCGTGCTCGGACGCTATCGGTTCGAAATCTATTTCGGGCCTTGTTATGTGCAGAAGGGATTTCTCCCCTGCCTCGCGGGCGGCCTCCGCGGAATTCATCACGTCATAGGGACGTGCCGCCACCTCAGCGGCGATTCCGCGCGGAGGTCTGAGGGCGGCAAAAGGTCTTACTCTTACCATAGATTGTATTTTGTGATGCCCTTGCTGAAAAAGTCCGCTATCTGGCGGGCGGCGGCAATGCCGGCGTTCGCATTGGCCTCGGCTGTCTGGGCTCCCATCTTCTTGGGTGTGGCGAACACACGCGTGCCGAAATCGGCCTTCATCTTGTCGATGATGTCCGGAGCCACGTCCGCCGCATATTTGAGGTCCCTGCGCTCTGACAGCACCTTGTACAGTCCTGTCTCGTCGATGACTTCCTTTCTGGCCGTGTTTATCAGAGTGGCGCCCTGGGGCATGCTGCCGATCAGGTCGTAGCCGATGCTGCCGACAGTCTGCTCAGTCGCGGGTATGTGTATGCTGACATAGTCGCAGGAAGAGTACAGCTCCTTCAGGCTGTGGACAGGCTCCGCACCGCCGTCGGCAATCTGTCCGTCCGTCAGGAAGGGGTCGAAGGCCTTCACCTTCATCCCGAGCGCGGCGGCCTTGGCACCCACCAGCCTTCCAACATTTCCGAAAGCCTGAATTCCGAGTGTCCTACCCTGTATTTCCGTGCCCGTAGCGGGAGTGAACTGGGTGCGGGCCATATATATCATCATCGCGATTGCCAGTTCGGCCACGGCGTTGGAGTTCTGCCCGGGAGTGTTCATCGCAATCACGCCGGCAGCCTTGCAGGCCTCCAGGTCCAGATTGTCGTATCCGGCGCCTGCGCGCACGACTATCTTCAGCGACGGGGCCGCGGCAATGACTTCCCGGCTGACCTTGTCGGAACGGACTATCAGCGCGTCGGCATCCTTCACAGCCTCTATCAGATCCGCCTCAGCGGCATATTTTTCCAACAGCTCCAGTTTATGGCCGGCAGCCTCGACGACATTCCTTATTCCTTCCACAGCAGTGGATGCAAAGGGTTTCTGCGTTGCAACAAGTATTTTTTTCATTTCCATCCCTTTATTCGTGCAGATTCTCGAACTCCTTCATACAGGCCACAAGAGCCCTTACGTCAGACAGCTCGCAGGCATTGTATATCGAAGCCCTGAAGCCTCCCACGCTGCGATGGCCCTTTATGCCGACCATACCTCTCTCAGTGGCGAAACGCAGGAATTCGTCCTGAAGCGTCTCATAACCGGGCGCCATTACGAAGCACACGTTCATAAGCGACCTGTCCTCCCTTGCGGCCGTACCGGTGAAAAGAGGGTTGCGGTCTATTTCGCAGTAGAGCATATCCGCCTTCTCGACATTGCGCCTGTACATAGCCTCGACGCCGCCCTGGGCCTTGACCCATTTCAAGGTCTGGTTCATCACGAAAATGGGGAACACCGGAGGAGTGTTGAACATACTGCCGCCATCGATATGCGTGCGGTAGTCCAGCATAGTGGGGATGTATCTGCTGACACGGCCCAGGGCATCCTTGCGCACTATGGCGAAGAATACGCCTGCAGGCCCGACGTTTTTCTGGGCGCCGCCATATATCAGGTCATATTTGGACACGTCAACGGGACGGCTCATGATGTCAGAGGACATATCCGCAATGAGGGGGACGGGAACCGTCATATCCTCGTGGATCTCCGTACCGTATATCGTGTTGTTGGTGGTGATGTGAAGATAATCCACGTCGGTAGGACACTCCCAGTCCTTGGGGATGTACGAGTAGTTGCGGTCGGCCGATGACGCTACGGCATACGCCTCGCCGAGCCCTTTGGCCTCTTTCAGGGCCTTTTTGGCCCATACGCCCGTTTCCAGATACGCCGCCTTCTTCTCAAGAAAGTTCATTGCGGCATAGAGGAAGCCCATCGAAGCACCTCCGCCGAGGAAAACCACCTCATGCGTGTCCGGGATGTCAAGCAGTTCCTTCCAGAGGGCGCGGGTCTCGTCCATCACGGCCTCCCACTCCTTGGTTCTGTGCGATATCTCGATTACCGGAATACCTGTTCCGGCAAAATCCTTCAGTCCTTCAATGGCTGCATCTATGGCCGGCTGCGGCAGTTTACAAGGGCCGGCATTGAATACGTGTACCTCTTTCATCATTCAATCTGTTGATTCTGTCTATAAAATTCTCTGCCTCCGACAGGCGTACGTTCACCTGCATACGGCATTGCATGTCAAAAACCTGTGACACCGTCCCGATGTCGCGCGTGGACTTGAGAACCTTCTGCACCTGATTCATCTCTTCATAGGAAAACTCCAGCTCAAAAGGTCTGGTAGCAAGCTTGCCTACTGTAACGGCCTTTGCAAGAGCGTCTGCAGCCGCCTCCCTGTATGCCTGTATAAGGCCGGGGACGCCGAGCAGTATCCCTCCGAAATACCTCACCACCACAACCAGGACATCGCTCAGGCCGGCGCTGTCGATGGCCCCCAATATGGGCCTCCCCGCAGTTCCGGACGGTTCTCCGTCGTCACTGGACCTGCTGAGCGCTCCGTCCGCCCCTATCCTGTAGGCGTAGCAGTGATGCCTCGCCCCGTGATGCTCCGCTTTCAGGGCATCGACCAGAGGCTTGACCTCCCGCTCCGAAGACACAGGGTAGGCATATGCCAAGAAGCGGCTTCCACGGTCTTTGTACAGTCCTTCGGAGCTGGCCGCTATACCTATATATGAGTCCTCTTTAACCACCGGTCCAATATCTTTCAAAAGTAGTTATTTTTGATAAAATATGCAAAGCGAGACGATATTTTGAGTATCTTTGGACGTTTAACCAAAAACAATGACCTACAGATTCAGAGTTTCCCTTCCGGGGATAAAGGGCTTCGCCAGGATTTATGAGCTGGCCCCCAGGAATACGCTATACTCCTTCCACAAGCAGATGCTTGCCGATATGGAATTCCCGCAGGACCAGGTGGTACTGTTCAAGGCCTTCGACAAGGATGGTGCGCTCGTGGCACGCTACGCCACCTTCGATCTCGGCGACGGCAGCATAGAACACATCACCGCCGACTTCATAGCCAAGGCAGGCATAGTCCAGTTCACGTATTTCTACGATACGACCAACAAGAAGAGCGTAATCGTCACACTGGAGGGCGAAGGCGTTTCCGGCACCCTCAAACCGCTTCTTATCGAAAGCAAGGGCCCTGTTCCCGAGGAATTCCTCAACGGGTATGTCGCATTCGAAGACCTGCCGCCCGAGAAAAGAAGGCAGCCTTCCGTGGATGATGACGACATCGACCTTGACGAAGACGAGGATGAAGACGTTGAGGACGAAGAGGACGACGAAGATTTCAAGGAAACATATCCGGGAGGAGACGAAGAAGACTGAACGCCCCGACAGCAGGCTGACCTATGCCAGGACGAAAACTCATAATACTGCTCGGCCCCACTGCGGTCGGAAAGACTGATTACAGCATTTCCCTCGCGGAGCAGTACGGTTCGCCCGTCATTTCCTGCGATTCGCGTCAGCTTTACAGACAGATGTCCATAGGTACCGCCGTGCCGTCGGCACAGCAGCTTGAGCGTGTCAGGCATTATTTCATACAGGACCACGACGTGCGTGAACCCTACACCGCAGGTATGTATGAGCTGGATGCCATCGCTCTGATTAACAAGCTGTTCGAACAGGGGCACGAGGTGCTTGTGATGTCAGGAGGCAGCGGCTTCTACATAGATGCCGTGTGCAACGGGCTGGACGATTTCCCGCCGGCCGACCCCGATTTGAGAGCCAGACTCACTAAAAGATGGCACGAGGAAGGGGTGGAGGCCTTGCGTCTTGAGCTCAAGATTCTTGACCCGGAATCATACAGAGCCATAGACATTGCCAACGGACAGCGTGTGGTGCGTGCCCTGGAAGTTTGTATGATGACAGGAAGGCCCTTCTCTTCATTCAAGACCAACAGTCGCAAGAAAAGGGATTTCACGATAGAGAAGATAGGCCTCTCACGGCCCAGGCCGGAACTTTATGAGAGGATTGACAGGCGTGCGGAACAGATGCTCCGGGGCGGGCTGGTGGAGGAGGTACGCGGCCTTCTGCCCTACCGCAACCTGCCTGCGCTGCAGACCGTCGGCTATAAGGAGATCTTCGACTTCATCGACGGGAAAACGAGCCTTGAGCAGGCCCTGACCCTTATTCAGCGCAACACCCGCCGCTACGCCAAACGCCAGATGACCTGGTGGGCCCGCGACCCGGAGATAAAATGGATGGAAATGTAAAACCGTTAGTAGAATATGATATCCGAACTTTTCATTACAATGCTTGTGGCAGCCGTACTGCCCTGGCAGAATCCGGCGGTGAACGAAATCAACCGCTATCCGATGCATTCCACTTTCGATGCGCACGAACAACGC
The DNA here is from genome assembly GCA_024401635.1 of Bacteroidales bacterium. Taxonomy (GTDB): domain Bacteria; phylum Bacteroidota; class Bacteroidia; order Bacteroidales; family UBA932; genus Cryptobacteroides. The sequence continues at coordinate 33,057 of JAKSKP010000012.1, read as the reverse complement.
CTTTCCCTGCACGGAGCATGGGACTTCCGCTTCAACGGGGATCAATGGCGGACTATGCCGGTTCCCGGAATGTGGGAGCTGAACGGCTGCGGTGACCCTCTCTATCTCAATATAGGCTACGCCTGGAGAGGCCACGCGCAGAATACCCCCGGCACCGTCCCGGATGAACACAACTACACAGGACTGTACCGCAAAAGTGTGGAAATACCCTCAAGATGGAAAGGGAAGGACATTTTCATTTCCATAGGCTCGGCGACTTCGTGCATAGAGCTCAGGATTGACGGCAAGCAGGTGGGCTACAGCGAGGACAGCAAACTCGCCGCCGTGTTCGACATAAGCAGGTACGTGACTCCAGGCAAGAGCGCCCTGATAGAGTTCGAGATGCACCGCTGGTGCGACGGCAGCTATCTGGAAGACCAGGATTTCTGGAGATTCTCGGGAATTGCGCGCGAGACCTATCTTTATGCACGCCCCAAAAGCCGCATAGAGGACGTACGGGTTAAGGCTGAAGCCGACGGAAAGTACGAATTCTGCTGCGAGCTGACCAAAGGAGTTGCCAGCGTCAGGTATTTCATTGATGGCAAGGAAGTTCCGGCAAAGGGACAATATGAGAACCCCACTCTCTGGAGCGCCGAGGAGCCGAATCTCCACCACCTGAGCGTCAAGGCCTTTGACCGCAGGGGCGGAGAGTTGGACAGCGCGGACCTGGATTTCGGCTTCAGGACAGTGACCATAGAGGGCAGGCAGGTCAAAATCAACGGGCAGCCCGTGCTGTTCAAAGGGACGGACCGCCACGAGATGAGTTCCACGGGCGGATATGTGCTCAGCGAGGAAGAGATGATTCGCGACATACGCATAATGAAGCAGCTCAACATCAATGCAGTACGGACAAGCCACTATCCCAACGACCCCAGATGGCTCGCACTTTGCGACAGGTACGGACTTTATGTGGTGGGCGAGGCAAATATCGAATCACACGGAATGGGCTACGGTGAAAACACCCTAGCCAGGAATCCGGAATATGCCACAGCGCATCTGCAGAGGGTGCAGAGAATGGCCAGAAGGGATGTAAACCATCCCAGCATCATCACCTGGAGCCTGGGCAACGAAGCGGGCGACGGCCCCAACTTCGAGGCCTGCTTCAAATGGTTGAAGGACTTCGACACCACGCGTCCCGTGCAGTACGAGCGCAATTGCGACGTCGAGCCGCGCGGATGGCATCAGTACAGGAGCGACATCTTCTGTCCGATGTACCCTCTCTATGAATTTGCGGAGGAATATGCCGCCAACGGGGACAGACCCTTCATCCTGTGCGAATACGCACACGCCATGGGCAACTCCGAAGGCGGATTGAAGGAATACTGGGACATTATACGCAAGTACCCCGCATTCCAGGGCGGTTATATCTGGGACTTCGTGGACCAGGCCCTGAAGTGGCCTTCCGAAAAGAGTCCGAGCGGCTACATTTATGCTTTCGGAGGGGACTTCAACGACTATGACCCGTCTGACAATTCCTTCAACTGCGACGGGATAATCGCGTCCGACCGTTCGCTCCATCCCCACGCCTACGAGGTGCGCTACCAGTACCAGTCCATATGGACAAGGTCTGTGGACGTCAGGAAGGGAATAATAGAGGTCTATAATGAGAATTTCTTCATTTCCCTCGACAGGTATATGCTTCAGTGGGAGCTGATTCTCGACGGAAAGAAGGTGAAGGCCGGATGCTATGACGCCCTCTCGGCCGGTCCCCAGACTGCACAGGCGGTGGATCTGGGATATGATGCGGAAGGGATGGAAGGTGAACTGTTCCTGAACGTGAAATATGTGCTCAAGAAGGGCGATTCTCTTCTGGAAGCCGGCGAACAGGTGGCCTACGGGCAGCTTGACGGCGGAATCGTCTGCAACGGGAGCGCTTGCACCGGGCAGAACTGCAGCGGAAGGAGCCGTGGCGAAAAGAAGGCCGGCTCCGTGGCAAAAGTGGTATGGGGCTTCGATGCCGGCACGGGCTTCCTCAATTCGATAACCGGAGACGGGAAGGAGTTGCTCTGCGGAACGCTTGTTCCCTGCTTCGGAAGAGCAGTCACGGAAAATGACCTGGGAGCTTCCTTGGAGAAGAAGATGGCCTGCTGGCTCTATCCCCAGTTCAAGCTTCTTTCTTTCGAGAATGACGGCCATAAGGCTTCCGCCGAGTATGAGGTTGGGGATTTCGCCCGACTCAGGATGGAATACGCGATGGACGAGAACGGAACCATAAAGGTCACGCAGCATCTGTGCGACGTTAAGGAAGGTACTCCGGAAATGTTCCGTTTCGGTATGGAAGCGGCATTGGATGGAAATCTGGACAAGATAGAATTCTACGGCCTCGGCCCCTGGGAAAACTACTGCGACAGGACTTCATCGGCGCTTGTGGGCATCTATTGCCAGGAGGTGGCAGACCAATACCATTACGGCTATGCAAGACCTCAGGAGAGCGGTACCCATTGCGAGCTGCGCTGGTTGGAGGTCAAGAATTCTGCGGGACGCGGACTGCGCTTCGATGCCGCTGAAAATTTCAGCGCATCCGCCCTTCCGTTCGCAAGGGAGGCCATTGACCTGTCAATTACAGGCGGTGGGAGATCCGACCACGGCGACCAGAGGCATTCCCTCGAGCTTGTTCCGGACGGAAAGACCCACCTCAACATAGATGCCGCCCAGATGGGCGTGGGCTGCATTTGCTCCTGGGGTACAACCCCCCGCAAGGAACATATGCTCCCCGCCCGGGACAGGACCTTCGAATTCACGATTTCCGTCCTATAGGAAACTCCTGACGGCCGGAACAGGCCTTCAGACCTTCTCGGCTATAGCCTGATAATAACGTGGGGTGATGGGAATGCTCTCTATCCCGGGTACGTCGAGCTCGGCTACATTGTAGCCTTCGCGTTCCTTGCGGAGCACCTTCACCCTGCCCACGTTCACGAAATAGGACCTGTGGCAGCGCAGTATTCCGTATTTCGAACATTCATCCTCCATTCGCTTCATCGTGCCGCGAAGAAGGAAGTTCTTGACCTTGCCGCCCTCGGTATAGAATATAGAGCAATAGTTCTCGTGCGATTCGATATAGAGCACTGTCCTGCTGTCTGCCACAAACTTGAGGTTGTGCTTGTCATCATAGAAACGTATCTTGGAAAGGTCTTCGGGCGCTTCCATATTGTATCTTGCAAGAAAATCGGACTCCAGCAGGAGGGATAGAATCAGATACGGGAAGACTACAATGCCGGACAGCGTGGTGATAACCTTGGGAAGGACATCTATGTAAACATAGTGCCCTCCTGAGACGAGCGTGACGTACATCGCTATGAAAAAGGACGATATGACTATCTCCGATGCACACCAGAGGAAGTAGGTCCTTCTCTTGAAGTCCGTAACGTTCCTGACTCCCCACAGAAGCAGCCGTGACACCAGAAGGACCAGGAACATTATGCACATTATCATAGCGCAGTTGAAGGCGAAACCTCCATATTTGAGCGTGAGCAAGTCAGGCAGGTTGAAGGGCTTGTACAATATCAGGAAAAGGAACAGGAAAATGGGGATAGTCAGAAAATGCACTATCTGCTGCTCGAACTTCAGGAATATCTTGGGCAGATATGAAGGCTTGATTTCCATTGCTTTCTTGTGTGATTAATTCTACAAATTGCATATTTTATCCCAAAAATAGTACATTTCGTCACAAAACACCAAAATTTATCACATTTTTTCGTCCCATACCACATTTTTAAGTTTTGTAGCGCGGAATTATTACCTTTGTGTTGAAAATAAGCGTTTTCAGGATGAATCTTATCAAACTTTTCGAAAAATCGTTCAAGGAGAACAGAGCTCTTCCGGCTCTGACGGACTATCTCAGCGGAAAGACCTACTCCTATCTGCAGCTTGCGGCCAAGGTTGACAACATCCACAGCCTGTTGCGGGAATCCGGAGTCGTCAAGGGTGAAAAAGTGGCTCTTGTCGGAAAGAACAGCATCGACTGGATATGCACCTATATCAGTGTCCTGACCTACGGTGCCACCGTAGTTCCCATACTGCCGGACTTCAATCCCCTGGATATGGTCGGCATCATCAACCATTCCGACTCCGTCATTCTCTTTGCGGACAAGAGCCTGCTGGAGAAGATGAGCGTCAGCGACATGAAGAATGTCAGACACATATACTGCCTCGAGGAGATGCCTGCCGTCCCGACAGACAACTTCGACATAGAATCCATATGTTATGCCGACGTCGATGACGAAGATCCGGTGATAATCAGCTACACTTCCGGAACCACGGGAAACAGCAAGGGCGTGACCCTGCCACTGAGGAGCCTCACCGACAACGTGACTTTCGCCTTGTCGCAGAACTTCCATTTCAAGACAAGCAGGGTTCTGGCCCTGCTGCCACTGGCCCACGCCTACGGCTGCGCCTTCGATATGCTCACCCCGCTTTCCACCGGTTCGCACATATTCGTGCTGGGCAAGATTCCCACGCCGAAGATACTCATTGACGCGCTGGGACAGGTAGGGCCGAGCCTGATATGCACAGTTCCCCTCGTGATGGAGAAGATAGTTCACAAGAACATCATGCCCCGGCTCGAGAAAGGCCCTGTGAAATTCCTGCTCAAGATACCTGTGCTAAAAGGTATGATATACCGCAAGATAAGGTCGCAGATGCTGGACACCTTCGGAGGAAACCTTATCGAGGTGAATATGGGTGGAGCCGCTCTGGCTCCCGACGTCGAGGAATTCCTCAAACGCATAAAATTCCCGTTCACCGTCGGATACGGAATGACGGAGTGCGGCCCCATAATATGTTATGAGAACTGGTACAGGTTCAAGAGCGGATCCTGCGGCAGGATAGTGCCCTATCTTGACATCCGTATCGACACCGACGGGTATGAGGACGGAACAGGCGAGGTATGCGTAAAAGGCTCGCACGTGATGCTGGGCTACTACAAGAACCCCGAGGCGACGGCCGCAGTGCTGAAGGACGGGTGGCTGCACACCGGAGACATCGGCTATCTTGGCAAGGACAAGACGCTGTATCTTCGCGGCAGATGCAAGAGTATGATTCTTACTTCAGCCGGCCAGAACATATATCCCGAGGAGATAGAAGGCAAGCTGAACAATCTGGACGGAGTTGCGGAGAGCCTGGTGTACGAGCAGGACGGCAAACTCATAGCCCTGGTCGTGCCTGACCAGGAAATGATAAAGAACAACGACAGCGAGGGCATCAAGGCCTATATGAAAGGCCTGCTTTCCAAATTGAACGCCATCGTGGCACCGTTCGAGAAAATTGCGGAGATAAAGGCCTGCAGCGAGCCGTTCGAAAAGACGCCCAAACAGAGCATCAAGCGTTTCCTCTACCCCAAGAAGGCAAAGTTCCTGTAATCAGGCCGTGAAGTCGTGGGCTTCAGGAAAGAAGCCCGTCAGGAATCGACATAGTGAGGGCCTTGCCGTTTTCGTCGATATCCTTGACAAGGTCTTCGTGAAGAGGCACCAGAACGGTGCCTTTTTCCGTTTCTATTTCCAGACAGGGATTGCCGGGGATAGGCTCCAGGCCGCATATCCGGCCCACTGCCCCACCGTCCGCATCATATAGCGTCCATCCCGTGAAATCCTGGAAATCGTCATCCTCTTCAAACCAGTCCGCAGGGTAATAGACAGCCCTGCCGGCCAATTCCTGGGCATCATCGAGGGAATTGACGTCAGTAAGATGCGCCAGTATGCGCGACGAACCCCTCTGTGAGACTCCGGAAAGGAAAAAAGGAACCGGCAGTCCATCGAATTCGATGTATACCGGTTCCGTTTCGCTTATATCTTCTGTACCTATTCCAAACAGGCTGATTATGACCTGTCCGTCGGTGCCATTGGATTTCAGCACCTGTCCAATTCTGGTAAATTGAACAGTATCAAGCATTACTCTGCAGGAGTCTCGGCGGGAGTCTCTTCTGCGGGAGCTTCGGCGGCGGCAGTCTCTGCAGCCTGCTCAGCGGCAGCTGCGGCAGCAGCCTCGGCAGCCTTCTTTGCAAGAGCTTCGGTACGGGCCTCATTGACCTTTGCCTCTGCCTTCACAGCCTCGGCAGCCTTCTTGACAGCCTCTTTCTTGAGACCTTCCTTCTTGCCGGACACTTTCTTGTCCTGCTCTGCCTTCCAGGCATTCCACTTTGCATCAGCCTGCTCCTGAGTCAGTGCGCCTTTGGCTACACCGCCCTGAAGGTGCTTGCGAAGCATGATACCCTCGTAAGAGAGGATACGACGTGCGGTAAGAGTGGGCTGGGCACCAACTGCAAGCCAAGCGAGGGCACGCTCTTCGTTGATAACGATAGTTGCAGGGTTGGTGTTGGGGTTGTAAGAGCCGATCTGCTCGATGTAACGACCATCGCGAGGTGCGCGAGTGTCAGCCACGACAATGTGGAAGAATGCGAAATTCTTCTTTCCGTGACGCTGAAGACGAATTTTAACAGCCATTGTAATCTGTTTTTAAAAGTTAATACCTGTCGCTTTCTACCCGAGAAAGCCTGCAAATTTACTAAATTTTGGTATCTTTGCAAAAAAAGTAACGCAAATACTCTGATTATGAAAAGGATAATATCGCTCATCGCCCTTATGACTCTCGCTTTGACGGCACTTTCCGCCAAGGATCACGTAAAATACGAACAGCGCTGCCTCAAGGCGGACGACATCATAGGCAAGGTATTCATCCAGGATGCCACCGGCGATTCCTACGCCGTGTTCTACAAGGCCAAGGACGGCACGTACTGCTGCAAATGCGTTGACGGCAAGCCTGTGTATGACAAGGACGGCAAACTGATATACGACACGCTCAATCCCGACCCCGAACTGAGGAAGATTCCCATCCATCAGGCGGTCATCATTGCCGGGCTCAAATACAATCCCGAAAAGAAGCAGTGGGACGGCGGCAAGATCCACAACCCCGGCAACAGGCTCGAGAAGGCCAACTGCACGGTGGATTTCGTCGACGACGGCAAATATGTACGCGTCTTCGGCAACCTGATGGGCATAGGCAAATCAGTGTACTGGAAGGTCGTGAAACAGTAGGCTGTCCTGACAGTTCCCGAGAGCCTATAGCGGCAGAGTCTTGGCACGAAGCCAGCTGCCGAAATCCTCGTCCTCTATGGCCGGGGCGAAGTTCCTGTAAACGTGCTCGTTATAGTTGTCGAGCCATTCCCTCTCCTCTTTTGTCAGAAGTTGGGGAAGGATGGCGGAAGTGTCAAAATGGCAACAGGTCAAAGTTTCGAAGCACAGCCATCTGCCGAACTCGTTCTGATATGCATCCCTGCACAGTATGACGTTCTCGTGACGTATGCCGTGGCTTCCCTCCCTGTACAGTCCCGGTTCATTGGAAGTTATCATCCCCGGCAGAAGAGCCTGCTGCAGGAAATTCTGCCTTATGCTCTGAGGACCTTCGTGGACACAGAGGAAGAATCCTATGCCGTGACCGGTGCCGTGACCGAAATTGCGACCGGTCTTCCACAGCGGGGCCCTTGCTATGGCATCGACCTGGCAACCTGCCGTACCATAGGGGAAAACCGCCATACTGAGGTCTATCATCCCCTTCAGGACTATGGTGTAATCCTCTTTCTCCGCATACGTTACGGGGCCTGTGGGGACTGTCCTTGTGATATCCGTCGTGCCGAAAAGGTACTGGCCTCCGCTGTCACACAGATAAAGTCCCTCGGGACGTATCAAAGTACTGTCATCCTGCGGAGTATGGTAATGCGGCAGCGCCGCCCCGGGTCCCCAGGCTGATATGGTCTCGAAACTGTTGCCTCTGTAGCCGGGAATCTCCGCACGCAGGGAATCGAGTTTCCTCGAAGCCTCCCATTCCGATACAGGGCGCTCCTTCAACGTGCATTCCAGCCAGTAAAGGAATTTCTCCATTGCCAGGCCATCCTCGAGATGGGCTTCCCTCATACCCTCTATCTCCACGGCAGTCTTGACGGCTTTCTTCAAGGCCACGGGGCTCGCCAGGGCCAGTCCTCCCGAAACCGTTTCCGCAAGGCAGGCGTTGAGTCCGGCTGGGTCATAGCTTATCACATAGTCCCTTGCCAAACGCGTAAGTTCCTCCCTCACGGCTCCGTAGGCTTCCACCGAAACGCCATCGGCCTCAACAGCCGCGTAACTGTCCAGGGTATCCTCATCCAGAGTTGCGCCGTCCTTCCGGACAAACCACTGCGCAGAATCCTGTCCCACAAGCAGATAGCTGAACACCACGGGGTTATAGTCTATATCCCCTCCCCTGACGTTGAGCATCCAAGCTATGTCGTCCAGGGAACTCAGAAGCACGAAATCAGCCCCGTTGGAAGAAAGCCATCCGCGAAGCCAGGACAATTTCTCCACCCTTGTCATACCAACCGTGGACTCGTCCAGAGTAATGACGGGTTCAGAAGGAAAGCCCGGACGGTCCTGCCATACGGCATCCATCAGGTCTGGTACGCCTTCCAGTGTGAAGCCTTCAATGCTTCCCTCGCACAAATCCCTGATTTCGTCCATCGATGACGCGCTTTCGCACAAGCTGTCGCAAACTGCAACCCTGCATCCGCTGGAAGCCAGCCAATGAGGGATGTCCACGGATTCAGGAAGCCTGGTCTTGTGAAGGGTGAAACCCGTGTCCTTCAACTGGGCCTGGGCCTGTATGAAATAGCGGCTGTCCGTCCACAAGCCGGCGTGGTCCATAGTGACGACGGCGTCGCCCGCCTCACCGGTAAAACCGCTCAGCCAGGTCACAGCCTGAAACCTCGGGCAGAGGCTTTCGCTGCCGTGAGGGTCACTTCCCCTGAGGATTACGGCGTCCCATCCTTTTGACACCATCAAAGTGCGCAGCGCGCATAGTCTGACATAATGCTGGTTTGTCATATCTTTAAATCAAATTGCAAATTATCGAATCGGAAATGAACCATCTGTTCTCAGGAATACGCACGTTCCCAGGCACCGGAGACGCCACAAGCACGGAATTATCCCCTACCAGAGATGACGGTATCCCTTCCTCCGTACGCAAACCCAACATTATCCTCTCCTCCCTGATCTGCTCCGGAGTAAGCGTCTCCTCTCCGCGCACAGTGTCGAAGACCCCGCTCCCGGCAGCATCCAGATACGAGCGCAGGTCGGGGTTGTTCCAACGCCTGACAAACCTGCCGCCATCCACGAAAAGGGAATGCGCCCCCGGGCCGTATCCTATGTAAGGACTGTGGTTCCAATATGAGCTGTTGTGGCGCGAACGGCGGCCGGGCTGTGCCCAGTTGCTTATCTCATAGTGTTCGTAGCCCCTGCAACGAAGCACGTCGCAAAGGGACAGGTACTGGCGTTCGCACTCACTGTCCTCCGGCATGGCATAGAGTCCTTTCTCCACCATTTTCCCAAGCCCGCTGCCCTCTTCTATGCTCAGCTGATAGCACGATATATGCTCCGGCAGCCCCCCGTGCAGCGAGTCGAGCCCGCATCCAAGGGCCTCCGCGTCCATACCCGCCTGAAATCCGAAAATGAAGTCGACCGAAATATTGTCGAATCCGGCCTGTCTCAGGATTTCATAAGCCGCCTTCGCCTGGGCGGAATCGTGACGGCGCCCCATACGTTTCAGGACGGCATCGTCGAAACTCTGGATGCCCATACTTATGCGGCTGACACCCAGCCGTCTGAGTCCCAGGGCATATTCCGGTCCTTTTGCTGCAATGTCATCGGGGTTGACCTCCACGGTGAACTCGTCCCAGGGCCCGCCGCCGAGACAGAACAGGATACGTTCCATCTGCTCCAGCGTCAGCAGTGACGGCGTGCCTCCGCCGAAATACAGGGTGTTCAGCTTCGACTCAAGTCCGCGGCACAGGGGGTCAGGAAGTGACCCCTCCCACCGCTTACGCGGCGGGCCCCCAAGCTGCCTCCGGCAGTCTCCCTGCCGCCAGGGGGGTAGCAGGCCTTCCTGACCCCCTGTGCCGCGGACTGCTGCCGGCGTCGATTCTATCTCACGGCAGAGAGCGTCCACAAAGCATTCGGAGCCCCGCGCATCGCGCAGCAGCTCCGAATAGAATCCGCAGTACGTACAGTGCGTGCGGCAAAAAGGAATATGAACGTATACGCCGCCCAAAACCTCTAGCGAAGCATGAACTGAGTGGTACCGAGCAGGGCGCGTTCGGTAAGTACCTGCACATTGTAGATACCTTTGCCGAACTTGGGGATATCGTTCAGGTATATGCTGAGCTCCACCTCGCTGCCCTGATAGTCCACCTCGCGGGAAGCGGAAGTCTCGAGTTCGCCTCCTGCATAGTTGCACACCCGTGACTCGGAGTTCTTGAGTATATTCCCTTCGGGGTCGGTTATTACCACATACACCCTCATGGGACCGGTTTGGGCAAGGTTGTTCTCCGTCAGACAAAGCGAGGTGAGTATCCTGACAGCAGATGATGCCTTGTCCACAACCTTGCCGTGCTTGTTGTAGGCCTCGGCCCTGATGTCGCGTCCACGTATCACGGCTCCTGTCTCCACTTTGTCCGACAACTCCTCCACGGTCTTCTGAAGTTCTTCATTGTGTTTCTTGACGGTAGCAGTCTCCTTCCTTGCGGCCGCGGCATCCGCCGTCAGCTTGTGATTGAGGGTGTTGAGCGAATCAATCTGTACAATATAGTTGCGCATTATCGAGCGCAAAGTTCCAAGTTCCTTCTCATACTTGCGCATCAGACGGCGGTTGGTGGCATCAGTTTTCTGTATGCGCTCCACGAGCTGCGCCACTTCCTCCCTTGATGAATCCAGCTGGCTGTTGATGGATTCATAGTCTGAGGTGAGGTCCGCATAATCGTGCTGGAGGTTCACGATCTGCTCGGTAAGGTCAGCTTTTTCCTCACGCAAATCGTTTACAAGTCTGGATTTGCTGATATACAGAACGGCCAGTATGACGGCAAGAACGGCCGCCACGATTGACAGAATGACAATGGCTGTCCTGCCTCCCCCGGTGCTTTCCTTGCCGCCTTCGAGGGGTGTGGGTTTGATGTTTTCAGGCCTCTTTTCCATAGTTGTGATGTTTATTTCTTGATTCTCGCAAATTCAGGATAAGTATTCATCAGAAAACTTACATACGGTGCTTCATCTTCCTTGAACTTGCTCTTGTTCATATTGAATTTCGAATTGAGGGGACGGCATTGCCCCACGAACTGCCCGGCTATGGAATCAACGTCCAGATCGCACTCTGACATATACATACCGAATATCAGCGCCAAAGCATCCGCAAGCTCGCCCTGCGGATATGAAGCCTTCACCTGTTCCTTGGTAATCTTGCCGGCAGAAGAAAAAAGATATCTGCAGACGGCTTTTCCCACCGCATCATAGCAGGCATCTATGCTGCCGTTCTTCAGCACATCCGCCGCCCCGGCCAGCGAAATATGGTTGGCACACTTGTCTATATACCTTCCGTACAGTCCTCTCTGTGCCGCCACAAGGCAATAAGCGTGGAAATCGGCCACCACCTGAGCGGCAACCTTGCGGGAAAAATGATTGCCCTGGGGCATGAACTGTTCAATGCGTATCCCCGGATCGGCGCCAGCTATGTAAACGTACCTGTTGTACACGGAGTACATTTTGTTGAACAACTTGTTCCTGTACACACGGGATGAGGCGTATTCCGCATAGTCGAAGACGTGATTCTTCAGATAGGGAGTGACGGCATCTATGAAACGTTTCGTCCCGCTGATTTTCACAGACTCGCCCTTGATGGTGAAATGGTCATCGGCAGACAGGGCCAATTCTATCTCGTTCTTCATTCCCTTGCAACTCAGGCACAGCGTGGAAGGATAGCACAGGCCTTCCCTGAAGGACAGGCCGAGAGCGTGGGTCTCCTCCACAACGATATCGCTCTCCTTGAGATTTGCGGCATCGAAACGGTTGGTGGAGAACCTTCCAGAGAGAGGCGTCGACTCCACGTCCGCTACGTTGTAATATTTCAGTTCAAGTTCACCCGGATTGTCAAAATACCGGCCCTTGACCACCAGCATGGCGGGTTTCCAGGCGGCATCGCAGAACTTGTATGAGAGTGAATCAAAGACTTCCAAAGCGTGTGTATTGAGACGCACGTGATATGCAGTATCATCCTCGCCATCCCTGCGCATCGCCCAGGAGATGAAGCTCTTTGAAATGTTGTTCAGAATTTCTCCCTTTCCCTTCTTGTAGTTGTTGCGTTCCCTCTCGCGCGCCTTATCCGCCGCCGTCTTCCTTGCCTCAAGTTTCAGGCGTTCGGTCCTGTACCATTTGGCAACGGACTGCCAGCTACGCTGATAATTGCCTATGAGATTCTTCTCCGGATAACTGAACTGCGGCAGATAATTCGCATCGGTGACCAGATCCTTGTCAAGACCGCAGTATTTGTAGACTATATTCTCCATTACTGTAGTCTCATCGAAAATATCCTCCACTTCCTTCTTCATCTTTGTGTACACCAGCGCTATCAGCAGCTGCTGATCCGACGTCATCGGCTCCGTAACCTTCTTCAAGGCGGTATTGGCTATCTCATAACGACCCCTCTCATACGAGGTCATCTGGCCCGACTGGGCAAGCGAGCTGATACAGAGGCACAAAAAAACGAATGCAATTGCAATTCTTCTCATCATCCGAACATCAAATATCTTCCAAAGATAACTAATTTTTTTAATACTTTCACGACAAAAAAATGCCCGGCACCTTGACGGTACCGGGCATTTTGAGCGGTAGGGGAAACTACTCGGCCTTTTCCTCTGCAGGAGTCTCTGCGGGAGCCTCGGTTGCAGGAGTTTCGGCTTTCACCTCTGCGGCCTTCTTGGCACCACCACGGCGGGTTGTCTTCTTGGCAGCGGCTTTCTCCTTTGTTGCAAGAGCAGCCTCGTTGAAGTCAACAAACTCGATGAGAGCCATCTCGGAACCGTCACCCTGACGGAAACCTGTGTGGAGCACGCGGGTGTATCCACCGGGACGGTTTTCAATCTTGGGGGCAATGGTGCGGAAGAGTTCTGCAACAGCCTCTTTGTTCTTCAGATAGCTGAAGACGCAACGGCGTGATGCTGTAGTATCGTCCTTGCTCTTGGTAATCAGAGGCTCGACATATTTCTGGAGAGCCTTTGCCTTGGCAACTGTGGTCTGGATTCTCTTATGCTCGATAAGAGAGCAGGCCAGGTTGGCCAGCATGGCTTTGCGGTGACCGCTCTGACGACCAAGGTGATTGATTGATCTATTGTGTCTCATAACTATTCAACCTTTTTCTTAATGTCAATATTATACTTGGATACATCCATTCCGAAAGAAAGTTTCATCTTCTCCACCAAAGCGTCGATCTCGCTGAGGGACTTGCGGCCGAAGTTGCGGAACTTCATAAGTTCTGAACGGCTGTAGGAAACCAGGTCGGCGAAAGTGTCGATATCGGCGGCCTTGAGGCAGTTGTATGCACGAACTGAAAGGCCCATATCGGACAGTTTGGTAAGAAGGAGATTCCTCATACGGAGATCTTCCTCTCCAAGTTCCTTGTTTTCCGTCTCGAAGGTGTTCTCAAGAGCGAGCTTCTTCTCGTCGGCAAAGAGCTTGAAGTGATAGATAAGGATGCTTGCAGCTTCCTGGAGCGCTGCCAGAGGAGTGATGGACCCGTCTGTAGTCACTTCCATAGTAAGCTTCTCGTAGTCTGTCTTCTGCTCCACACGCCAGGCATCCTGAAGCCAGTTGACGTTCACGATAGGAGTGTAAATCGCATCTACGGGAATTGTTCCTATAGGTGTATTTTCATCTCTCATTTCGTCTGCAGGTACGAAACCACGGCCTTTTGTCACCGTGAGTTCTATCTGGAATTTAACTGAAGGCTCCAGAGAGCAGATGTGAAGCTCGGGGTTCAACACCTTGAAAGAAGACAATCCTTTTGAAATCTCCTCGGCGGTAAATTCAGTCTTGCCGCTAACGGTAATATTAGCACTTTCGCTGTCAACTGTCTCTACCATTCTCTGGAGACGGACGCGTTTGAGGTTGAGGATAATGTCCTGCATTCCCTCAAGTACGCCGGGTATGTTCTGGAATTCCTGATCCACACCGGCTATCTTGATGGAACTGATGGCAAAACCCTCCAAAGATGACAACAGAATGCGGCGGAGTGAATTTCCTACGGTCTGGGCGTAGCCCTTCTCGAGAGGACGGAGTTCAAAACGGCCGGTATTGCCGTTGGTCTCCAGCATTATCAGTTTGTCAGGTTTCTGAAATGATAAGATTGCCATAATTTATCTGGTGTTAAATTTCTACTTAGAGTACAACTCGACGATCAGCTGTTCGTTGATGGTCTCAGGAATTTCCTCACGTACGGGAACGTTGAGGTATTTGCCTGAAAGGGCGGCGGCGTCAAACTCGATCCAAGAGAATTTGACTGCGCTGGCAACGGCTGCAGTGATGACCTCAAGACTCTTTGAACGCTCGCGGACTGCAACTGCATCACCGGGTTTCACCTGGGTTGAAGGGATGTTGCAAACCTTGCCGTTGAGAGTGATGTGGCAGTGTGAAACAAGCTGACGCGCTGCTGCACGCGTAGGAGCGATACCCATACGGTAAACGATGTTGTCAAGACGGCTCTCGAGAAGGAAAAGAAGGTTCTCACCTGTCTGACCCTTCATACGGGCTGCCTTTGCGTAAGTATTGCGGAACTGACGCTCCAATACTCCGTATGTATATTTCACTTTCTGTTTCTCACGCAGCTGAATACCATACTCAGACTGTTTTTTGCGTTTCTTTGCGAGACCGTGCTGTCCGGGAGGATAATTTCTCTTTTCGTAATCCTTATCCGCTCCATAGATGGGCTCGCCAAATTTACGTGCAATTTTGGTAGTAGGGCCTGTATATCTTGCCATAATGATTCAAAATTAAACGGTTAAACTTTACGACGGCCTTTAGGACGGCATCCGTTGTGGGGCATAGGTGTTACGTCGATAATCTCCGTAACCTCGATGCCTGCACCGTGGATGGTCCTGATAGCGGATTCACGACCTGAACCCGGACCTTTCACATATGCTTTCACCTTACGCAGGCCAAGATCATAAGCTGTCTTGGCAGCATCTGCAGCGGCAACCTGAGCAGCATAGGGAGTGTTCTTCTTGGAACCCCTGAAACCGCTCTTACCGGCAGAACTCCAGCTGATAACCTGGCCTGTCGCATTGGTAAGAGTAACGATAACGTTGTTGAAAGTTGATGAAATATGGGCCTGGCCATAAGCGTCAACCTTAACGACTCTTTTCTTGGTAGTTGTTGTTTTCTTTGCCATAATTCATCTGGATTATTTGGTTGCCTTCTTCTTGTTGGCAACAGTTTTCTTGCGGCCTTTGCGTGTACGAGCGTTGTTCTTGGTGCTCTGACCACGTACGGGAAGGCCAAGACGATGACGGATTCCACGGTAGCAACCGATATCCATCAGACGTTTGATGTTCATCTGGATTGAAGAACGAAGTTCGCCTTCGATCTTGTACTCCTCGCCTATTTTGGCGCGGATTGCAGCGATCTGTTCATCGTTCCAATCTTCACATTTGATAGAGGGGTCGATACCGCACTCTGCAAGAATCTTCTTGGCAGAGGGGCGGCCTATACCGAAGATATAGGTCAAACCGATCTCACCCTGTTTGTTGTTAGGTAAATCAACACCGGCTATACGTGCCATAATTATTCTTGATTTTTAATTTTTAATTACTACTTGAGATATTCTATCCCTGGCGCATTTTGAACTTGGGGTTCTTCTTGCAGATCACGTAAAGACGGCCTTTGCGCTTTACAATCTTGCAGTCTTCGCTGCGCTTTTTGATGGATGCTTTTACTTTCATAATATCTGATTTTTATTTGTATCTGAAAGAAATTCTTCCTTTGGTCAAATCATAAGGTGAGATCTCGACTTTCACTTTGTCGCCGGGAAGTATCTTGATGTAATTCATCCTCATCTTGCCTGAAATGTGGGCAAGTATGACGTGGCCGTTCTCCAGCTCCACCTTGAACATGGCGTTGGGGAGAGTCTCGATGATTGTACCTTCCTGCTCGATTGCGGTTTGCTTTGACATAAATTCACTTTAAAATTCAACTTTTCCTTCAATATAATCAAAGGTAGACAGTATTTCAGGCTTACCTTTTCTGACAACAACCGTAAGTTCGTAATGAGCCGACGGCTTGCGGTCTGCGGTACGTACCTCCCAGCCGTTCCTGGCCAGGTATACGCCGCGTCCTCCCGCATTGATCATTGGCTCGATACAGATTGTCATGCCGTCGGACAGACGTGCTCCGCGTCCCTGATGACCGAAATTCGGCACACCTGGATTTTCGTGCATCTGTCTGCCTATCCCGTGTCCTTCCAACTCCCGGACTACGGAAAATCCGGCGGCTTCGCAATACGATTGCACCGCGTGTCCGATATCACCTGTACGGTTCCCGTCAACTGCCTGGGCTATTCCCTCGAAAAGCGACTGCCTGGTCACCTTCAGAAGCCTTGCGACCTCCGCGCTCACCTCCCCGACCGGGAAGGTGTACGCAGAATCGCCGTTATAGCCCTTGTACAGTGTGCCGCAGTCCACCGATACTATGTCACCTTCCTTCAGCGCATAGTCCGAAGGGAAGCCGTGGACAACGGTGTCGTTGACTGACATGCACAATGCCGCGGGAAAACCGTCATAACCCAGAAACGAGGGAATTGCTCCGTTGTCACGGATGAAGGTCTCGGCCAACCTATTCAACTTGTTAGTTGTCACACCAGGGGCCACCGCACGACCGACAACTGCAAGCGTTTTGGACACGATAATCGCGTTCTCGCGCAAGAGTTCGATTTCCTCTTCTGTTTTGGGTTTTACCATCTATCAAAGATCTTCTTTACATACCGGAACGGCCCTTGAGACGTCCGGTCTTCATCAATCCGTCGTAATGACGCATAAGCAGCTGGCTCTCGATCTGCTGGAGTGTATCCAGAATAACGCCCACAAGGATCAACAGTGAAGTACCACCGTAGAAGCTTGCGAAACGGTTGTTCACACCGAAGAGTATTGCGATGGCCGGAAGAATGGCGATGATTGCCAGAGCGATTGAACCGGGAAGGGTCACGCGTGACATGATATCGTCAAGGAAAGCGGCCGTAGCCTTGCCTGGCTTCACGCCGGGGATGAACCCGCCGTTCTTCTTCATCTCCTCGCTCATCATATTGGGATTGACGGTAACGGAGGTGTAGAAATAGGTGAAGGCGATAACCAGAAGGCCGAATACTACATTATACCAGACGCCTGTGTAATTGCTGAAAGTTGCTGCAAGACCACGAGTGCTGTCGAACTGCGAGAAGATAAGCGGGAACAGCATCAATGCCTGTGCAAAGATGATAGGCATAACGCCGGCTGCATTTATCTTCAGGGGCAGATACTGGCGTACGCCGCCGTACTGCTTGTTTCCGATAACCCTCTTGGCATACTGTACGGGAACTTTGCGGACTGCCTGAACGATTGCGATAGCCGCAATGAACACGAAGAACAGAACGACGAGCTCCACAACGAAGATGAGCGGACCGCCCACGCCGTTTCCGACAAACTTGGACTGGATTTCAGCGAGGAGTGCAAAGGGAAGACGTGCGATGATACCGACCATGATGATGATTGAGATACCGTTGCCGATACCGCGGTCAGTGATGCGCTCGCCAAGCCACATTACGAACATGGTGCCACCCAGAAGGATGAGAGTGCTGGTGAGGTTGAAGAAGAAACTGCTCCAACCGAGCTGGTTCACTGCCACAAATGCCTCTGCAGGTATCTGGTTGTGAAGGGCTGCCATATAGGCGGGACCCTGGATGGCAATGATCAGGATGGTCAGGAAGCGTGTCATCTGGTTCATTTTCCTGCGGCCGCTTTCACCCTCCATCTGGAGTTTGCGGAAGTAGGGAACGAACACGCCCAGCAGCTGGATAACGATGGAGGCCGAGATGTACGGCATCACACCCAGCGCAAAAATTGACGCATTGCCGAATGCACCGCCGCTGAACATATCGAGCAGACCTACGAGACCGTCGGCTGTCGTCTGTTTCAGCTGGGAACCGGCAAGCAGCGTGGCATCGATACCGGGAAGCACGATGAAGCTGCCCAGACGATACACCAGAATCAGAAGAAGGGTGTAGCCTATCCTCTGACGCAGTTCGTCAATTTTCCAGATGTTCTGAATTGTCTGAATGAACTTTTTCATTACTCGATGACTGTGGTTTTGCCTCCGACTGCCTCAATCTTGGCGATTGCCGATTTTGAGAAAGCGTTGGCTGTTACGTCAAGTTTTGCTTTGAGTTCACCTTCACCGAGGATCTTCACGAGCTGGTTCTTGTTGATGAAGCCGGCCTGCTGGAGAGTCTCGACAGTGATGGTGGTTCCTTTGATCTTCTCAGAAAGAGCCTGAAGGGTAGATACGTTGATACCCTTGTACTCCACCCTGTTGGGATTGGTGAAACCGAATTTGGGAAGACGACGGTTGATAGGCATCTGACCACCCTCAAAGCCCTTCTTGTGTGAATAGCCTGAGCGCTGAGCAGCACCGTTCATACCACGGCAGCTCTGTCCGCCGTGACCTGAACCTTCACCACGACCTACCCTTTTCTCTTTTCCAAGAGAACCTTTTGCAGGTTTGAGATTATTGAGATTCATAATTCGTGTCCTCCTTATTTAGTTTCTTCAACTGTTACGAGATGGTTGACCTTGCCTATCATACCGAGAGTGACGGGGTTTGATTCAACGACAACACTCTGGTGCATCTTGCGAAGACCGAGAGACTGCAGGTTAGCAATCTGACGTTTGTCGGCAGCGCTGTAGCTGCGAACGAGGGTTAATTTCAATTTTGCCATAGCTCAATCCTCCTTAACCGTTAAATACTTCGCTCATTGTTACACCACGGAGACCGGCTACGGTGTATGCGTCCCTCATTTCGGTAAGGGCGGTGACAGTAGCCTTCACGAGGTTGTGGGGGTTTGAAGAGCCCTTCGATTTGGCGAGCACGTTCTTGATGCCCACTGACTCGAACACGGCACGCATTGCACCGCCGGCCTTCACACCGGTACCGGGGGCTGCGGGTTTCATAAACACGCGTGCACCGCCGAACTTCGACTCCTGCTCGTGAGGAATGGTTCCGTTAAGTACAGGGACTTTCACGAGGTTCTTCTTTGCATCCTCGATACCCTTTGAAATAGCTGTTGTAACCTCATTGGCTTTACCAAGACCATAGCCTACAACTCCGTTCTCATCACCTACGACTACGATTGCGGCGAAAGAGAAGTGACGACCACCCTTGGATACTTTGGTTACCCTCTGGATGGCTACCAACCTGTCCTTAAGTTCCAGATCGGATGTTTTTACTCTGTTTACGTTTGTGTTTGCCATAATCCTAGAAAATTAGGCCACCCTCACGGGCAGCGTCTGCCAAACTTTTTACTCTACCGTGATAAAGGTAACCTCCACGGTCGAAAGACACTGTGGAAATACCCTGGGCAAGAGCGCGCTCTGCAACCTTCTTTCCGACGATTGCAGCGGCCTCGATGCCTGATTTACCCTTGCACTCTACTGCAAGTTCCTTGTCGTTTGAAGCGGCGGCTGCGAGAGTCACGCCCTTCAAATCATCAACTACCTGTACGTAAATCTGCTTGTTGCTACGGAAAACAACCATACGAGGCCTCTCGGCGGTGCCGTTTACGACCTTACGGATACGGTAGTGAATTCTTTGTCTTCTTTGAATTTTATTCAATGCCATAACGTTGTCCTCCTAATTATTTAGCACTTGCTGACTTGCCGGCCTTGCGACGGATCTGCTCACCGACAAACTTGATACCTTTACCCTTGTACGGCTCCGGCTTGCGCAGAGAACGTATCTTGGCGGCAACCTGGCCGACGAGCTGTTTGTCGCAGCTCTTCAGGATAAGAACGGGGTTCTGTCCTTTCTTTACGGCGGGTGCTTCTGCCTTGATTTCTGCAGGAACCATCATTTGTACTTCGTGTGAGAATCCGAGGGACATGTTTATGATCTGGCCCTGGACATCAACTTTGAAACCGACACCGATGAATTCCTGCTTGATCTCGAACATCTCGGACACACCTTTCACCATATTGGCGATGAGGGCGCGGTACAGACCGTGCATTGAACGATGATGGGGAAGATCGGTAGGACGTGTCAGTTTGATCTCATTTCCCTCAAGAGCTACAGTGATGGAAGGATCCACCTTCTGAGAAAGCTCACCGTGAGGGCCTTTCACCTTCACCACACCCGCGTCAATCGTACAAGTGACGCCAGCGGGAAGGACTACAGGTGCTTTACCAATTCGTGACATTATTACTTCTTTTTACATTAATAAACATAGCACAATACTTCACCGCCCACGTTGAGCTCCTTGGCTTCCTTGTCGGTGATTACGCCCTTTGATGTGGAGAGGATGGCGATTCCAAGGCCATTGAGTACCCTGGGAAGGTTATCCACGTCGGCATAGGTACGCAGACCGGGACGGCTGATTCTCTCAATCTTCTTGATTGCGGGAGTCTTGGTGGCCGGATGGTACTTGAGAGCGATTTTGATCGTGTTGAAAGGCTCGCCTTCAACTACCTTGTAGCTGAGGATGTAACCCTTCTCGCACAGAATTTTGGTGATGGACTCTTTCATCTTTGATGAAGGAATCTCAACGACCTTCTTACCTGCAAGGTAGGCGTTGCGTACCCTGGTAAGGTAATCTGCAATAGGATCAGTCATGATTTTTTCTTGTTTTTTAAGGTTCGACGCTGCTTCGCGTCCGATATCCTATATGGTTAAACTTAATTGTGGTCTGTTACCAGCTTGCCTTCTTGACACCGGGGATGAGGCCGTTGGCAGCCATCTCACGGAACTGGATACGGCTGATACCGAAGTAACGCATATATCCTTTGGGACGTCCGGTAAGAGAGCAACGGTTGTGAAGACGGCAGGCGCAGGAGTTCTTGGGGAGCTTGTCAAGAGCAACCCAGTCTCCGGCTTCCTTGAGGGCTTTACGTTTCTCGGCGTATTTAGCAACTAATTTCGCGCGTTTCACTTCGCGAGCTTTCATTGATTCCTTTGCCATATTACTTAGTTGTTTTTCTTAAAAGGCAAACCGAACTCACGCAGGAGGGCATAAGCCTCGGCGTCAGTGTTTGCTGTTGTTACGAATGTAATCTCAAGACCCATGATCTTCGCAATCTTCTCGATGTCTATCTCGGGGAAGATGATCTGCTCCTTGATGCCGAGGGTATAGTTGCCCTTGCCGTCAAGTTTGGTGGCTATACCGTTGAAGTCACGGATACGGGGAAGGCTGATGCGGATGAGACGCTCGAGGAACTCGTACATCTTCACGCCACGGAGAGTGACTTTCGCACCGATGGCCTGGCCTTTACGAAGCTTGAAGTTGGAGATATCCATCTTGGAAGCGGTGATGACGGCTTTCTGACCTGTGATCTCTGAAAGCTGCTGCTGGGCATCGTCAACCAGCTTCTTGTCCTGAGTAGCGTCGCCGACACCCATATTGAGGGTAATCTTGACGAGCTTGGGAACCTGCATAATGGTCTTGTAACCAAACTCCTTGGTGAGTTTGTCTATGATCTGCTCCTTGTAGACCTTCTTAAGGTCGGGAGTATAGCCTTTGGGAAGAGCGGCCTGCTCTGCTACTTTCTTTGCCATTACTTGATCTCCTCTGAAGATTTTTTGGCTACGCGCACTTTCTTGTCACCTTCGATCTTGAAGCCCACGCGAGTGGCCTTGCCGCTCTTGGGGTCGATGAGGGCCACGTTTGACACGTGGATGCTAGCCTCTTGTTTAATAATACCTCCCTGGGGAGCTTTTGCGTTGGGTTTGGTGTGTTTGCTTACCATAGCCACACCCTCGACGATAACGCGCTCCTTCTCGGGAATCACTGTAAGCACTTTACCTGTCTTGCCTTTATCATTACCGGCAATCACAATGACATTGTCACCTTTCTTAATTCTGTTCATACCTATAATAAATTAAAGGACCTCGGGTGCCAGTGAAACAATTTTCATATAATTCTCACGAAGTTCGCGGGCAACGGGGCCGAAGATACGCGTACCGCGCAGCTCGCCGGCGTTGTTCAGAAGAACGCAAGCATTATCATCAAAACGGATATAAGAACCGTCCGGACGACGGATTTCCTTCTTGGTACGTACTACCACTGCCTTGGAGACGGTGCCTTTCTTGGCCTCGCCTGTAGGAAGGGCATTTTTGATTGCAACGACGATCTGATCGCCCACCTTTGCATAACGGTGACGTGTACCGCCAAGTACACGGATGCAGAGAACTTCCTTTGCACCGCTGTTGTCAGCCACCTGTAAACGTGATTCCTGCTGTACCATTTCTACTTAACTTTTTCTACGATTTCTACTAATCTCCATCTCTTGGTCTTGCTCAAGGGACGGGTCTCCATGATGCGGACTTTATCGCCCTCGCTGCACTCGTTCTTGTCATCCTGTGCAACGAATTTGGTGGTCTTCTTCACGAACTTGCCGTAGATGGGATGTTTCTCCTGAGTCTCCACGGCC
Organism: Bacteroidales bacterium; assembly: GCA_024401635.1. Lineage (GTDB taxonomy): Bacteria > Bacteroidota > Bacteroidia > Bacteroidales > UBA932 > Cryptobacteroides. The sequence continues at coordinate 10,517 of JAKSKP010000012.1, read as the reverse complement.
ACAACGATGGTCTTGTCCATCTTGTTGCTTACCACCAGACCTATTCTTTCTTTACGAAGATTCCTTTCCATTGTAATCCGATGTTAGTTCTGTTTTTCTTTCTGTGCAAGAATAGTCATCATACGAGCGATGTCATTCCTTGTCTTTGCGATTTTGGATGTATCCTCTAAAGGAGAGATGGTGTGGTTCAGTTTCATTGTCGCGAGATTCGCTTTCTCGACCTCGATGCGGTCACGAAGATCCGCAACGGACATTTCCCTAACTTCTTGTGCTTTCATTTTCGTCTCTCTTTAGATTATTCAACATAATCCCTGCGGACCACGAACTTGGTCTTTACGGGGAGCTTCTGTGCGCCGAGCCTGAGCGCTTCCCTTGCGATTTCCATAGGAACGCCTTCAGCCTCGATAAGGATACGACCGGGAGTGATGGGGGCTACGAATCCGTCGGGATCACCTTTACCCTTACCCATACGGACATCAAGAGGTTTCTTGGTGTAGGGCTTGTCAGGGAATATCATGATCCAGATCTGACCCTCACGTTTCATGTAACGGGTCACTGCCTGACGGGCAGCCTCGATCTGACGACCAGTAAGCCAGCAGCTCTCCAAAGTCTTAATACCGAAAGATCCGAAGGAAAGCTGGTTTCCACGATGGGCCAGACCTTTCATACGGCCTTTCTGTTGCCTTCTGAATTTGGTTTTCTTTGGTTGTAACATAGCTTTATGTTTTAATTAATTGTTTCATTATCAGCCACTTGGGCATAATACCCCCATTTTGAGGGACTGCAAAGTTACAAATAAAAACAATAATCACAAACTTTTTTGTGATTTTTTAACCAAAGAATTGAAAGGTTAAAGTATTGGAAAAGCAGGCAGTTACGAATCCTGTTGAAAAGTTTTTCGTGCACTTTTCGACCGGACGATTCAGCAAAAGTGCCTATGCCACTTTTGCATACTAGCTGAGGCCGACTATCTCTCCGTCGACGATGTCAATCTTCTCGGCCTGGGGAACGCGGGGAAGACCGGGCATACGTATGATCTCGCCGGCGATGGCGACAACCATCTCGCTGCCGGTGTTGAGGACTATGTCGTTGATTTCAAAGGTGAAATCCTTGGGAGCGCCATAGCCCTTGGGATCCTGGCTGAAAGAATATTGGGTCTTGGCGATGCAGACGGGGAAAGATGACAGGCCGAGGCTGTCGGCGAGGCGCAGCTTCGAAAGGGCCTTCGAACTGAAAACCACCGTACCCGCCCCGTATATCCTGGTCGCCACGGCAACTATCTTGTCCTTGAGGGGCATCTCGTCCGTGTACGTGTATTTCAACTCACCGCTCGGGTTTTCGTCAATGGCTTTCACAACGGCGTCGGCAAACTCCACCGCTCCCTCTCCGCCCTTGGCCCAGGCGTCGTTCAGCGCAAATCCCACGCCCATTTCGGCGCAGTGCCTGCGTACGATCTCTATTTCCTCGTCTGTGTCCGAAGAGAACTTGTTGAAGCACACGAAAACGCTCTGGCCGAAGCCCTGCAGGTTGCGTATGTGCCTGTCCATATTGGCAAAGCCTCTCACCACGCCTTCGGGATTGGGGAGCTTTATGTCAGTCTCGGGGACGCCGCCGTGCATCTTAAGACCGTTCAGGGTGGCTACAAGCACCGTCAGGTCAGGTTTCAGACCCGCCTTGCGGCATTTTATATCCAGGAATTTCTCAGCCCCGAGATCAGCGCCGAAGCCGGCTTCAGTGATTACGTAATCGGCGTAAGTCATAGCCGTCTTGGTCGCTATGATGGTGTTGCAGCCGTGGGCTATGTTCGCGAACGGGCCGCCGTGCACGAAGGCCGGCGTGCCCTCCGTCGTCTGCACGAGATTAGGCTTTATGGCATCCTGCAGCAGCACCGTTATGGCACCGGCTACGCCCAGGTCCTTCACAGTAAAAGGCTTGTCGTCGAAGGTATAGCCGAGAAGTATGTTCTCGATGCGCCTGCGAAGGTCGTTGATATCCGTGGCAAGACACAGGATGGCCATTATCTCGGATGCGGGAGTGATGTCGAAACCGCTCTCGGCCACGACACCGTTCGTACGGGGGCCAAGTCCCGTAACTATGCTGCGAAGAGACCTGTCGTTGACATCCAGAGTGCGTTTCCAGAGCACTTCCTTCAGGGCGAAACCGTCCTTCTGATGCTGGTAGATATAGTTGTCAAGCAATGCCGATATCGTATTGTGAGCCGATGTGACAGCGTGGAAATCGCCGGTAAAATGCAGGTTTATCTTGTCCATAGGAAGCACCTGGGCATAACCTCCGCCCGCCGCGCCGCCTTTCATTCCGAACACGGGACCAAGGGAAGGTTCGCGCAATGCCACAATGCATTTCTTCCCGATTTTAGCCATACCGAGAGCCAGGCCCACGGAGACCGTAGTCTTGCCTATTCCGGCCTTCGTCGCAGTGATGGAGGTGACAAGAATCAGCTTCGATTTCTTTACCTTTTCCTCATCTATGAGAGTGGAGGGAACCTTAGCCATATAGTGACCATACTGTTCCACATCCTCATTCCCTATTCCCAGTTCTGCTGCTATCTCAGTGATTTTGCGCATTCTGACGCTACGTGCTATTTCGATATCGGATTTCATGTGCGTATTTTGATGATTTATACCTGCGAAATTAGCATTTTTTTTTATATTTTTGCAGTTTATGGAGTTTTAAGTGATATGATTCCCCGGCAGACAGTGGAACAGATTCTGGACGCCGCCAGAATCGAGGACGTAATCGGCGATTTCGTGACGCTCAAGCGCCGCGGAGCCAATCTTGTCGCCTGCTGTCCGTTCCACAACGAGAAGACTCCTTCTTTCTATGTATCCCCGAGCAAGGGGATATTCAAATGCTTCGGCTGCGGGAAGAGCGGCACGGCCGTCGGGTTCGTGATGGAACACGAGAATCTCTCTTACAGCGAAGCTCTGAAATATCTTGCGAAAAGATACGGGATAGAGGTGGTGGAAAAGGAGGAGACGGCCGAGGATATCGCGGCACGACAAAGGGGGGAATCCCTGATGCTGGTGTCCGAATTCGCACAGAAATTCTTTGCCGGACAGCTTGAGACCACCGAAGGGAGGATAGGCCACGACTATTTCCTCTCGCGCGGTCTGGAGGAGGAGACGATAAAGACCTTCGGGCTGGGATGGGCACCCTCAGGCAGGGACAGCCTCCAGAAAGCCGCAAGGGAGGCCGGGTTCAAGGAAGAGTACCTGATCGATACCGGCCTGTGTTTCCGCACGGAGGACGGCAAGGTTCTGGATCGCTTCTACGACAGAGTGTCCTTCCCTATCCACAATATATCCGGGCGCGTGATAGCGTTCGGCTGCAGGACACTCAGGAGCGACAAGACCGTGGCTAAATACGTCAACTCGCCCGAAACCGACATATATCAGAAACGCACCACGCTGTACGGAATGTATCAGGCGAAGAACGAAGTCCACAAGCAGGACAAGTTCATATTGGTGGAAGGCTATCTGGACGTGATATCCATGCACCAGCTGGGCATAAGGAACGTGGCCGCCTCGTCCGGAACGTCGCTGACGACGGAACAGGTCAGGCTGATAAAGCGCTTCACCGACAACGTGACCATAATATATGACGGTGACAGCGCGGGCATACACGCCGCATTGCGCGGTATAGGGCTTGTGCTGGAAGGCGGGCTGAACGTGAGGATAGTCCTTCTTCCCGACGGAGACGACCCCGATTCCTTCGCACGCAGGCACACCCTGCAGGAGGTGCAGGATTTCATAAGGGACAACGAACAGGATTTCATCGGCTTCAAGACCAGGATGCTGCTGGATGACGCGGGGAAGGACCCCATAAAGCGCGCCGGCCTGATCAACGACATAGCCGACACGATAGCCCTCATACCCGATCCCATAAAGCGCGGAGTATATGTCCCCTTCGCCGCAGGCGAGCTCAACATAGACGAACAGCTGCTGTACGACAGAATAAAGAAGACGCGTGAGCGCATGCTGGAAGAGAAGCGGCGCGAGAAGGAGAGGACGGAATCCGCCGCGCCGATGCCCGAAACCGCGCCTTTCCCCGACGAGGCTCCCATTGAGACCACTGATGCCTATGTCGGTGTGCCTCTGGCCGAAGACCCGTTGATAAACGACAGGACCCTGGAGCCCTGTGAGGCGGAGTTGCTGGGATTCATACTGAGAAACGGCAGGACAAAACTGGTGTTCGACCCGGACAACGAACTGTACAACGCCGACAATGTCCTTACCGTGGCCCAACTCATAGACGCCGCTCTCTACGAAGACGGCATAGAATTCTCGAATACCGCCTACGCGCGCACCTACGAGAAGTATTTCGAACTGTACAATCAGGAGCTGAGCCAGGACAAGATATCCGTGCGTCTGCTGTCGGACCCCGACAGTGTGATACGGGAGGTGGCAAAAAGGCTGATTCAGGACAAGCACCAGATTACCGTGCAGAAATTCGAGAAATCCCTTACGAACGAGAACACCGTGCTGACGATGTTCGTTCCCAAGGCCTTGTATGCCTATAACAAAGCCCGACTGGACAAGGAACTGAAGGAGCTGACACGCGCGCTTGCTGCCCTGGACCCCGAAGACAGCCGCGCCGCGGACCTGATGACGGCCATAATGGAGAAAAACAAACTGAAAAATATACTTACAACCAAGTTAGGAAGAGTATGAGCGACAAGAAATTTTCAAGAACACTGGTGACCTGCGCGTTGCCGTATGCGAACGGACCCGTCCATATCGGGCATCTGGCCGGAGTTTATGTCCCGGCTGACATATATGTACGCTATCTGAGAATGCGCGGGGAGGATGTGCTGTATATTTGCGGAAGCGACGAGCACGGAGTTCCCATCACCATAAAGGCAAGAAGGGAAGGCTGCACGCCCCAGGATATAGTTGACCGTTACCACAGGATAATCAAGGACTCGTTCACGGGTCTGGGAATCAACTTCGACATCTATTCGCGCACTTCGTCCAAGGTGCACGAGAAAAACGCATCCGATTTTTTCCGCCGCCTGTACGACAAGAACGATTTCATCGTGAAGGAATCCGAGCAATACTACGATCCAGAGGCTGACGAGTTCCTGGCCGACAGATACATCACCGGCACCTGCCCCAAATGCGGAGCCGAAGGAGCCTATGGCGACCAGTGCGAGAAATGCGGTAGCACGCTGAGCCCCGAGGAACTCATAGACCCTCATTCTACCCTGAGCGGGGCAACTCCCGTCAAGAAAAAGACCTCACACTGGTATCTTCCTCTGGAGAAATACGAGCCCTGGCTGCGTGAGTGGATACTTGAGAACCACAAGGAGTGGAGGACCAACGTTTACGGCCAGTGCAAGAGCTGGCTGGACGGCGGACTGCTACCCCGCGCGGTGACACGCGACCTCAAATGGGGCGTTCCGGTTCCCGTGGAGGGAGCCGAAGGCAAGGTGCTCTACGTATGGTTCGACGCCCCCATAGGCTACATAAGCAACACCATCGAACTTCTGCCCGACAGCTGGGAGAAATGGTGGAAGAAGGAAGACACCCGTCTCGTGCATTTCATAGGCAAGGACAACATCGTTTTCCATTGCATAGTGTTCCCCTCAATGCTGAAGGCCGACGGCAGCTACATTCTGCCCGACAACGTGCCTTCGAACGAATTCCTGAACCTTGAAGGCGACAAGATAAGCACATCCCGAAACTGGGCCGTATGGGCTCACGAATACCTGAAGGACTTCCCGGGCCAGCAGGACGTTCTGCGTTACGTTCTGTGTGCAAACGCCCCCGAAGCCAAGGACAACGACTTCAGCTGGAAGGACTTCCAGGCCCGTAACAACAATGAGCTCGTGGCCATCTTCGGCAACTTCGTGAACAGGGCTGTAGTCCTGACGCACAAATATTTCGAAGGCAAAGTTCCCGCATATACAAAGGCGGAGCCGGTCGACGGAGAAGCCCTCGGCCAGATACCCGCCCTCAAGGAGAGCCTGCAGAAGTCGCTGGAAGCCTTCCGTTTCCGCGAGGCCCTGGCGACTGCGATGAACATAGCCCGCATAGGCAACAAATACCTCACGGATACAGAGCCCTGGGCCGTGGCGAAGACCGATATGGAGCGCACAGGCAGCATACTGTACGTGGCCCTTCAGATCTGCGCCGACCTGGCCGTTGCATTCGAGCCCTTCCTGCCATTCAGCTGCGAGAAGCTGCGCAATATCCTGGACGTGTGCATATGCGCAGGCACCGACCACCGCGCCGGAGAAGCCGTCACGGAGAATACCTACAAAGAGGGTGAGTGCGCAGCGCTCCATACCGTTTCCGACGCTGCCGCAACCTGCCCCGGCGCCGGGAAATGCGTATGCCTGAGCTGGGACAAACTGGGACAGCGCGACATCATACCCGCAGGACATCAGCTGAACAAGGCCGAGCTGCTCTTCAGCAAGATTGAAGACAGCGTGATAGAGGCGCAGATCGCCCGTCTGGAAGCCATCAAGGCTGAACGTGAAGCGGCCGAAAAGGCAAAACTTGCCAAAGTTGTGGCCCCGCAGAAGGAGCAGATTTCCTTCGAGGACTTCGAGAAAATGGATATACGCACGGCAACAGTCCTCGAAGCCGTGAAGGTCCCCAAGACGGACAAGTTGCTGAAGCTCACCATTGACACTGGCATCGATACCAGAACCATTGTTTCAGGCATTGCCGAATACTACACTCCCGAGCAGATGGTGGGCAAACAGATATGCATCCTCGCGAATCTGGCTCCAAGGACAATCAAAGGCATAGAGAGCCGCGGAATGATACTGATGGCACGTCAGGCAGACGGCAAGATGCGCTTCATCACCCCTCAGGAAGTTCTTGTCAACGGAGCGGAAATAGGATAGTATGGATAAAATCAGAGTGGCCGTCGTCGGTTACGGCAATATAGGTAAATTTGCCCTGGAGGCTGTGGAAACGGCTCCGGATATGGAGTGCGCCGGCATTGTGAGCAGGAATCCCGAGGCATTGGAAACCAGGGCCGTCCTCAACTACAGAATCGTCTCCGACATAAGGGATCTGGGCAAGGTTGATGTCGCCATTCTTGCCACTCCTTCCAGAAAGGTGGAGGAGAACGCTCTGAAATACCTGTCGATGGGCATCAACACCGTGGACAGCTTCGACATACACGGCGGAATATGTGCTCTGCGCCAGACCCTGGGCAAATGCGCAGGTCGGAACAATGCGGTCAGCATAATTTCTGCGGGATGGGATCCAGGCAGCGATTCGGTCGTACGCGCCCTTCTACGGGCACTTGCTCCGGAAGGCGTGACATACACCAACTTCGGTCCGGGAAGGTCGATGGGCCATTCCGTGGCCGCAAAAGCCATCCCCGGAGTACGCGAAGCCCTGAGCCTGACCATACCTGAAGGAAAAGGCGTGCACAGCCGCAGGGTGTACATAGAACTTGAAGAAGGGGCAGATTTCGACACTGTGGCCGCAGCAATCAAGGCCGACCCTTATTTCGCATCGGACGTCACGACCGTCGAAGCCGTTCCAAGCGTGGAAGCCATCAACAGCCTGATGCACGGTGTGGACCTCGTGCGCAACGGAGTGTCCGGGAAAACGCCAGGACAGGACCTCGAATTCAAGATGCGCATCAACAATCCGGCCCTTACCGGTCAGGTCCTCGTATGCGCGGCAAGAGCCGCGATGCGCCAGAAGGCCGGATGCTACACTTTGATAGAAATACCCGTCATCGACTTCCTGCCCGGTGACAGAGAACAACTGATCCGAGAACTGGTATGATAAAGAAATCCTATAACAAGAATCTTCACAAGTTGAACACCTTCGGGATGAAGGTCAGCGCGAGTCTCTACATCGAATACGATTCCGCAGAAGACCTGACAGCCATCCAATGGGACAAGTTGCCGCAGCCGGTGCTGAATATGGGAGAAGGGTCGAACCTGCTGTTTACCAAGGACTTCCCCGGCACCGTACTGCATTCCGGGATAAAGGGTATGGATGTCGTCGAACAGATGAGCAGCGGAGACGACCTGTTCGTAAGGGTGGGAGCCGGAGTCATAATGGATGACTTCTGCGACTGGGCCGCCCGTAAGGAAGTCTGGGGCCCGGAGAATCTTTCCGCCATTCCCGGCACGGTCGGTGCAGCCCCGGTGCAGAACATAGGAGCATACGGCGTGGAGGCTGCCGATATCATAGACAGTGTGGAATGCTTCGAAATCGCTACAGGCAAGATTGTGTCTTTAAGCGCCGAAGAGTGTGAGTTCGCCTACAGGGACTCTTTCTTCAAGCATAACAGAGGACGCTTCATCGTCACCCACGTGACTTTCCATCTGCACGGCGACTTCCGCCCGGTACTGGAGTACGGCAAACTGAAAGAGGAAGTGGAACGCAATGCAGAGATATACAAGGCCGACGCCGACCCTTACAAGCCCATATATCAGACACGTTTCGTACCTCCTATGCCCGTAAGCCCGATGCTCGTACGTGAAACGGTGAAGATAATACGCGAAAACAAACTTCCCTCCCCTTCCAAGAAGGGCAGCGCGGGCAGTTTCTTCAAGAACCCCGTTGTCGATGCAGCCGTCTTCCGCGCCGTGGAGGATACGGCAGCGGGATTGAAGGGGGAAACGGTTGCCGTACCCCACTATGACCTTCCTGACGGTAGCGTCAAGATTCCCGCAGCCTGGCTGATAGAGTTCTGCGGCTTCAAGGGCAAGACTTGCGGAGGCGCGGCTGTGTGGGAAAAACAGCCTCTTGTCATTGTCAATGACACGGGCAGGGCAACACCAAGGGATATCCTCGCACTGGAACGCACAATAATCGAAAAAATAAAGGATACTTTCGGAATAGAGCTTTCGCCGGAAGTAGACCACATCTAAAACACTGAATATGAGTTCATTCGTCGTAGAAGGCGGACACAAGCTGTCCGGAACCATCGTCCCCCAGGGGGCCAAGAACGAAGCCCTTCAGGTCATCAGCGCGGTGCTGCTGACAGATGAGGAAGTAATCATAGACAACGTCCCCGGCATACTTGACGTGACCAACCTGATCCTGCTGCTTGAGGGTATGGGAGTGAGCGTGAAGCAGCTTGCGAAAGGCAGGTATTCCTTCAAAGCTGACCACATCGACATCAATTACATCCATACACCGGAATTCATCAACAAATGCGCCTCGCTCCGCGGCTCGATGATGGTTGTCGGGCCCCTTCTGGCCCGTTTCGGAGAGGTTTTCCTCGCAAAACCGGGAGGAGACAAGATAGGCAGACGCCGCGTGGACACGCACATACTCGGTCTGATGAAGCTGGGTGCATCGTACGAACTTGACACCGAAAGGAAGGCTTTCCATCTTTCCGCTCCGGCCGACGGACTCAAGGGCACCTATATGCTCCTGGACGAGGCTTCCGTCACGGGTACGGCCAACGTCATAATGGCCAGCACGCTGGCCAAAGGCACTACGACCATATACAATGCGGCCTGCGAGCCCTATGTCCAGCAGCTGTGCAGGTTGCTCGTATCGATGGGTGCAAGCATCGAAGGCATAGGTTCCAACCTGCTTACCGTACACGGTGTGGAAAAGCTGCACGGGGCTTCCCACAGGACGCTTCCCGATATGATCGAGGTGGGCTCCTTCATAGCTATGGCCGCCATCACCCAGAGCAGCATAACCATCAAGGACGTGGCCTACAAGGAACTGGGCATTATCCCGGAATGCTTCCGCAGACTGGGAATACATCTGGAGCAGCGTGGAGACGACATCTTCATTCCGGAACAGGAAAGTTATGAAATAGAATCATTCATGGACGGCTCGATTCTGAATATCGCCGACGCTCCCTGGCCGGGGCTCACCCCTGACCTTCTGTCCGTGATGCTGGTTGTGGCCACCCAGTGCAAAGGCAGCGTGCTGATCCACCAGAAGATGTTCGAGAGCCGTCTGTTCTTCGTGGACAAACTCATCGATATGGGCGCGCAGATAATACTTTGCGACCCCCACCGCGCCGTGGTCATAGGTCACGACCACAAAGTCCGCCTGCGCAGCGGCAAGATGCTTTCCCCCGATATCAGGGCCGGAATGGCGATGCTCCTGGCGGCAATGAGCGCCAAAGGCACTTCAGTAATAGACAACATAGACCAGATAGATCGCGGTTACGAGGACCTCGACACCCGTCTCAACGCCCTCGGAGCGCACATCACGAGGCAGAAGTGAAAATGGGACGGCATTCCCATAAATCATATTCTCCATATTATATCAGTCGAACCGGATGTATAAAGAATTACGGCGTTGTCGTCCTTGTCGGGAATTGTCGTGATATTATCCGACGGTATATCTGTTGTATTTATCCGTTCAGACGGATGAACCAGGAAGGTAATCTTCTACATTCGCATAGCCATATATGTTTTTACCCCAAATGATTGGGGTTGGTTCGGACACCTGGCTGTGGGGCTATATTATCTGTAGTTTTTGCCATTGCAAAGCCACTCGGATGCAGGTATGATTTCTATGGTTCGGCCACCCTCATTGATGGTC
>JAKSKP010000011.1 GCA_024401635.1 Bacteroidales bacterium | reverse complement strand
TGATATTTAATTAATTAGGTGTTGTATCACCAACCACTTTTGGCATCATTACCACATTTTGTAGGATGAAATCGTATCTTCAGATAACACAATATTATCGGAACATTTACAACAAAAAATTTTATTTCAGCCGCTCGACTTCCCACCGGCCTCCAATGGTGGGGCCAATCCAAGTAATACGGTAAGTTTTGCGAAGCTTATCGATATCCCTTTTGATTGTGGACTCCGAAACGCCCAGTTGTTTGCCAAGATCTTCTTTCGTCAGATACGGTTTTGAAATGATGGTCTCAAGCAAAACACGGCACCTCTGGTACGTTGTTTCATCGGACTGAATCTGGGGTTCAATCTGGGGTTCAATCTGGGGTTCATCTTGAGCCTTGGATTCTATAACATGTTCAGCATCAGGGATAAATTGGGGTTCATCCATTTTTGTGCCTTTTCTCCAGATTATCACCCTGAAATCTTCGTCCTGTATGAATTCCGGTTCTCTCAATCCGGCTTTCTTGCAGTAGTTGACAATATCAGTTGTGCCGGTTCCGGAGTGTTCAATGTATCCGGCCAGAAAAGCAGGAACTGCAAGAATAGGGTTCACGGGAACGGAGGAGTGCAGCTGTTTCAGTTTGGCTGTAGTCATACCATAAGGAAGAGTGCCCGGATTCCATACTTCGAGCCTGTCTTTGAAGAGCATTACCTGTACGGATCCGGTGCTCTCGTATGAGCGATGCACACAGGCGTTCACAATAGCCTCAGCGACAGCCTCAATAGGTATCTCGTATTCAATATCGACTGAATTGCTGTTTTTCCTGGTACCGACTTTCGCATCGATATGCTGCATGACAAAACCCTTTGCCGCGTCAACCAGTTCGAAGAGAGTGCCTTGGTAAACTTGATGCGACAGGATTGGTTTCGTCATAATGTCGGTCGGGAATACCATACACTTCACCACGCTGCTGACAAAATACCGCTGTGGATTCTTTGCAAACAGCAGGAGGGCGGCGTTTGTAATACGCCCGGCTTCCGTTGCCAGATTGAGGGCTGTGAGCAGCCTCATACAAGTATGCTTCCGGAGCCGACAGGTTGATTGCCGGCAGCTCGTCGAAAATGAACGGCTGGAAAAACTTGCAAAGAAGTACGTCTTCCCGGATATACTTGACCAGAGCCTTCCTTTCCTCGGAAAACTCCTTCTGAGCACTGCTTATGAATACCCGTATCATCTTTACTTTTCCTCCGTTAGATTCACAAAGTTAATAAAACTCCTCACATAAAGCGGCTTGTTATACCAACAATGTGAATAATTATTTGCTTTTCCGTGGTTTTGCGTTTATGACATTTTGTTTATCTTTGCACAAGAAAAGTCCTACTCCTATGCGAAGGCTCCAGTTCCACTTGAGCGGTTTATGTAGCATAAGCGGGGCTTTTTCTGTTTTACAAACTCGCTGGCAAGGAATTGTTCAATGACAACACAAGCGATTGGGATCTGATTCAATTATCCTTCTCATATAGCTGTTTCGTTTTCTCTGATTAATCCTTATACTTCGCTAAAACCGCCGTCTCCATAATCCTCGTCCTTCATGGGTTCATTGCCACTCTGGCAGAGCACTTTCCGGGCAGCTACCTCAATTATTGTTACTTTCGGACTACTGTAGCGGGAACAGTTGAGATTGAACTTTGTCATATTTTGAATAAAGATATTTTTGGCGACACCAGAACCGAGATAAGCTCTTCCGACAGGAAAAGCGTGAGGGTGGAGATTGAGGACAACAACCGCAGGCTGTTCAGCCTTGGCCTGAATTTCACTTTCTGACAGAGCGCAGGAACTCGTCTAAAGTCCTTTTGCCTTGGCTTCGTCCCAGATTGCATCCATCTGGGCCAGGGTCATGTCGTGAAGGTCGAGGCCCTTGCGTATGGTATGCTCTTCCAGATAGGTGAAGCGGCGGCGGAACTTTTCGCAGGTACGCTCCAGTGCGTTGTCGGGGTTGATCTTGTACAGCCTGGCGGCGTTGATGACGCTGAAAAGGAAATCTCCGCATTCGCCTTCGGCGCGCTTCATCGCATCCTCCTTGTCCGCGGCATACTGTTCAGATGCCTTATATGCTTCATCCGAGGCGGCTCTTGCCTCTATTGCGGCCGCTGCGTCCAGTTCGTCGCGGTATTCGCCGAGTTCCTCGACCACCTTGTCCCAAACCTGTTCGCGCACCTCCCAGTCGAAGCCCACACCGCGGGCCTTGTCCTGCATACGATAGGCCTTGAGCAGCGTGGGAAGCCCCTTGGTGCCTTCCAGCACTGTCTTGTTGCCGCCTTTCTCCTTCGTCTTGAGCATTTCCCAGTTGCGGGAAACGTCTTCGGCCGTGTCAACGTGCACGTCGCTGAATATGTGAGGGTGGCGGTACACCAGTTTGTCGCTTATCCTGTCGCAAACGTCCGCGGCATCGAACGCATTCTCCTCCTGTCCGAGTCTGGCATAGAACACCACGTGGAGCAGCACGTCGCCGAGCTCCTTGCATATTTCCTCGCGTTTCCCGTCCATAATGGCGCCGCTCAGCTCATAAACTTCCTCCACTGTCTGCGGACGCAGCGACTCGAAAGTCTGTTTCCTGTCCCAGGGACATCCTTCGCGTACCTTGTCCATTATGTCGAGCAGACGCCCGAAGGCCTGCAGCTTTTCTTCCCTTGTATGCATATTGTGCGTTTTATATCCTGCAAATTTAACAAAAAATCCCTAACTTTGACTCGTTATGGAACTATGGCAGGAAAGGACGGCCCTTCTCGTAGGCGAAAAGGCTCTGGAACGCTTCGGCGCTTCCACCGTTGCGGTGGTCGGTCTGGGTGGCGTGGGCGCCTATGCTGCGGAAATGCTGGCCCGTGCGGGTGTGGGACATATCGTGGCCGTGGACAATGACACGGTGGGGGACAGCAACCGCAACCGCCAGCTTCTTGCCCTGACAAGCACCGTGGGAAGGAGCAAGACCGATGTGCTGGAAGAGCGGCTTAGGGACATTAATCCTGACATAAGGGTAAGCAAGGTCTGCGAATATCTGGATGTCGGGAATGCCGGCACGCTGCTGGACGGCTACAGCCTGGATTTCCTGGTGGATGCCATAGATACCCTTGCGCCTAAGCTTGCGCTGATAAATCATTGTGTGTCAAACGGTATTCCTCTTGTGAGCAGCATGGGCAGCGGGGCCAAATACGATTTGACCAAAGTGCGCATCACGGATATTTCAAAGAGCTGTAACTGCCCGCTGGCATATATGGTGAGGAAGCGTCTGCGCCGCGAATACGGCATATCACGCGGGTTCAAGGTGGTTTTCAGCGAGGAACTTCCCGATGAAAACGCCTTCGTGCGCGAGGAAGGCCGCAACAAGAAGTCGAACGTGGGCACGATTTCCTATCTGCCTGCGGTTTTCGGCTGTGCGTGCGCCCAGACCGCCATACTGCATTTGCTCGAAGGCGTTGACGGTTTATAAGTGGAATTTGTTTATCTTTGCAATTCATTTGCACTTATATGCGTATTGTTGAGGTTACAACACGGAAACAGCTCAAGGAGTTTGTCGCATTCCCCGACAGACTGTACCGTGATTGTCCGCAATACGTCCCGGCCCTTCATTCGGACCAGATCAGGAGTCTGACCTCCTGCGCTCCGTTGGAGTATTGCAGCCATCGCCTGTGGTTGGCCGTCGATGACGGCGGCAGGACGCTCGGGCGCATATGCGCTATGATAAATCCCCGATACAATGAGCTGTACAGCAAGAAATGCTGCCGTTTCGGATGGTTCGACACTGTCAGGGATTTTGATGTCGCCAAGGCTCTTGTCGATACTGCGTCGGCCTGGGCTGCGGACAGCGGGATGACGCAGGTCCACGGTCCGCTGTACTACAATACGCTGGGAAAGCAGGGTATGCTCGTCGAGGGGTTCGAAAACACTCCTCAGTTCAATACCATATACAATTATCCCTATTATCCGGAATTTCTGGAGCGTATGGGCTTTGTAAAGGAATGCGACTGGGTGCAGTACATAATGACGGGTACCGAGGTGCCCGAGAGGCTGGTGAAAATCGCCGAACGTCTCAGGGAACGTTACCGTCTGAGTATCGCCAATCTGGGCAAGCTGCTGAAGGACAAGGAGAAAGTGCAGTCTTTCCTGCAGATGTACAGCGATTCTTTCTATGGCAACGTGTACAATTTCATCCCTTTTACCGAATCCGAGAAGAAGGAGCTTGCCCGCGAAAGCCTGTCGATGGTCAGCGACCGCAGTTCGACGGTCCTTGTGGACGCAGACGGTGAAGTCGCCGTTTTCGGCATAGCCATCCCGTCCATAAGCGGGGCCCTGAAAAAGGCTAAAGGACGTCTTTTCCCCTTCGGATGGATATACCTGTTGAAGGCTCTGTATGGCCATAACGATACTATGGACCTGCTCCTGAACGGGGCATCTCCCCAGTGGCAGGGCAAGGGTCTCAACGCTTTGCTTCATTGCATCACTTCGGTCAAATACACAAAGGCAGGAGTGATATACTCGATATCGAATCCGCAGATAGAAACCAATTCAGCGGCAAAGGTATGGGAGGGCTACGGCTCGTCCAGACTTTTTATGCGCCGCAGATGTTACATTAAAGATATAGACTGATGGCAGAAAATTCCCTACTCCAAAAAATCAGCGACCTGCAGGAAAAGTACAATTCATTGCAGGAGCAGCTTGCACAACCGGACGTGATTTCCGATATGAAGAAATATGTCCAGCTCAACAAGGAATACAAGGAACTGGAACCCATAATCAAGGCAGGCCTCGAGTACCGCAAGATGGTAGAGGAACTCGAAATGGCCAAGGACATCGCCGCTAACGAGAAGGATCCCGACCTCAGGGATATGGCCAAGGAGGAGATTGCGGACATCGAGCCCAAACTTCCCGAAATGGAGCAGAACATCAAGATTCTGCTCATCCCCGCCGACCCGGAGGATGCCAAGAACGCCATTCTGGAGATACGTGGAGGTACGGGTGGAGATGAAGCCGCCATTTTTGCCGGTGACCTTTTCCGTATGTATATGAAGTATTTCGAGTCAAAGGGCTGGAAGGTGGAGGTAACCGACCAGAGCGAAGGTGCCGCCGGAGGCTTCAAGAACCTTGTGTGCCGTGTCAGCGGTGACCACGTGTACGGTACGCTGAAGTACGAGTCCGGAGTTCACCGCGTACAGCGTGTACCCCAGACCGAGACCCAGGGGAGGGTGCATACCTCCGCAGCTTCCGTGGCGGTGCTTCCCGAGGCTGACGAATTTGACGTGGAGCTGAACGTCAGTGATATACGCAAGGATATCTTCTGCGCGTCAGGTCCCGGCGGACAGGGCGTCAATACCACCTATTCCGCTATCCGTCTGACCCACATACCCACCGGCATAGTTGTTCAGTGCCAGGATGAACGCTCGCAGCTGAAGAACTACGACAAGGCTCTCGCCGAACTTCGTACGCGTCTGTACAACCTGGAATACTCCAAGTATATGGACGGCATTTCCGCGAAACGCAAGACTATGGTTTCCACCGGTGACAGGAGTGCAAAGATCCGCACTTACAATTATCCCCAGTCACGCGTCACCGACCACCGCATCAATTATACGATGTACAATCTTCCCGTGTTCATGGACGGAGCGATACAGGAGGTGATTGACCAGCTTCAGATAGCTGAGAACGCCGAGAGGCTCAAAGCCGCCGGCGAGTAGGACGCACGACGAACTGGATGTCGACGCTCTCGATGGTGTAACCGCGGAAGCGGCGTGTGCCTATCCTTTCCATAAGGTCTTCGTAGAGCTTGTCATCAGCCACGTCCTTGAAGACGTGATTCTCGCAGTCATACATATGAATGTGCTTCTTCGTGTTCACGTCGAAGTACATTTTGTTATTGGCGCTCAGACGGTTGCCGTAGATGCCCAGCAGAGCCAGCTGGGAAAGGATGTTGTAGACCGATGCGACTGTCACCTTGGTTGCGGAGTTCTCCGCCAGCCATTCGGATACCATATCGGCTGAGGCGTGCCCCAGGTTGACCATGGCCTCGTGTACGGCAATCCTCTGCGCCGTGGCCTTGAGTCCGTTGTGGGACAGCTGGCTGCGGAATTTGTCCAACGCCTTGTATGACAGTTCCTGTTTCATCGGGGGGCAAAGTTAGTTATTTTTTCAATTTACGCTAAAAAAATATAAATTTGTACAATTTATGAAGTTATGGCTGTAAAATGTCTCATTATTGGCGGAGGTCCCGCAGGATATACCGCCGCGATATATGCTGTGCGTGCCGGTTTGGAGCCTCTGCTCATCGAGGGTCTTCAGCCCGGCGGGCAACTGACGACTACCACCATCGTGGCCAATTATCCCGGTTTTGAGGACGGCATTGATGCGAACGTCCTGATGCCGGCCATGCGCGCGCAGGCAGTGAAACTGGGCGCCGTAATCAGAAGCGGTGTCGTAGTCGGTGTTGATACGGCATCGCGTCCTTTCGCAGTGACCCTTGACGGTGGGGAGGCCATTGCAGCCGATACCGTAATAATCGCTACCGGTGCCTCCGCAAAGTATCTCGGCCTTCCTTCAGAAAACAAGTACAAGGGTCTGGGAGTGAGCGCCTGCGCTACCTGTGACGGTTTCTTCTATCGCCGCAGGACAGTTGCGGTCGTGGGAGGCGGGGACACGGCCTGCGAGGAAGCCACTTATCTTGCCGGACTGTGCAAAAAAGTCTATTTGATAGTCCGCAGGGACGTTCTGCGTGCCTCTGAGGCCATGCAGCAGAGGGTGAGGAATACCGAAAACATAGAGATACTCTGGGAGTGCAACACCAGGGAGGTCCTCGGCGACGGAGCCGGTGTCACGGGAGTCCGTCTGGAAAGGCGCAATGGCGAGGTTTTTGATATAGACGTGGACGGCTTTTTCCTGGCGATCGGCCATCACCCCAATTCCGATATCTTCGCAGGCAAACTGGAGATGGACGCCGAGGGTTACATATTGACCGACGGCAAGAGTTCCAGGACAAGCGTGGAGGGCATATTCGCCGCGGGGGACGTGCAGGATCCGGTGTACCGCCAGGCTGTGGTTGCAGCGGCTTCCGGGGCCAGGGCGGCAATAGATGCCAAACATTATCTGGATAATTTGAAATGAAGATGGATAACAGATTTTTGATACTTGCCGCCGTCGTGGCGGGGACGCTTGTTGCCGGGTGCAAGACTCAATATGAGGCATTGCTGAGCAGCAACGACGTGGAAGCCAAGTATGAGATGGCGTGGAAACTGTACAATGCCGGCAAATTCAAGAAATCGGCTGCAATGTTCGAGTCTCTGTCTATGCTGACCTCCGGTACGGAGAAGGATGACACCGTCCGCTACTACTGGGCGCTCAGCAATTACAAATACAGCGATTTCATCACGGCGGACGCCAACTTCGGCAGCTTCATCGAGATGTATCCGCGCAGCCCTTTCTCTTCCGAGGCCAGGTTCCTCAAACTGGACTGTATGTTCCGCAACACCTATCGCTGGGAACTGGACCAGAAGCCTACCCAGATGGCCATTTTCTCCATATCCGAATATATGATGGACTATCCCGACTCGGAGCGCATCCCCATCTGCCGCGAGATGCTGGCCGACTTGAGGATGAGGCTGGATACCAAGGAGTTCGAAGGCGCCAAGCTCTACTATAATATGGAAGACTATGTGGCGGCGAAGACGGCTCTGAAGAACATACTCAAGGACAATTCGGAGAACTACCACAGGGAGGAGGTCCTTTATTACATAGCGATGTCCGCCTACAAATACGCCAGCCTCAGTATTCCGTCCAAACAGAAGGAACGCTATCTGGAGTTCATAGACGAATATTTCAATTTCGTTGAGGAGATTCCCGAATCCAAATTCCGCAAGGAGCTGGACGGACTCTATGCTTCAGTCCAGAAGATCATAGGAAAACTTTGACGCCGGTTCGAAAGATTTTGAAACTCTCTGCATTCCGCCATAGTATAATAGAATGTAGAGAGTTTAATTTTTAATACTATAAAATTATGGCAACAGAAAAGAAAGTACCTGTAAACACCATCACGAGAGATCTGTGCGACTTCGCCGAGCCTACAGGAAACATTTATGAGACAGTGGTAATCCTTTCAAAAAGGAGCAATCAGATAGCCATGGCCGAGAAGAAAGAGCTTTCAGAGTATCTCGAAGCCGTGAAGACTGACAGGGACACTATGGAGGAAATCGTGGAGAACCGCGAGCAGATTGACGTGTCAAAACGCTTTGAACGCCGTCCCAAACCCGCTCTCAGGGCAATCTCCGAGTTTGAGGACAACAAGATTTTCTACGAGGTAATCAAAGAAGACGAGGAATAGTCATCTTGCTGTCTTCCCTTCATATCAGCAACTATGTCCTTATCGACAGGCTTGACGTGGATTTTCCCGAGGGCCTGGTCATAATTTCCGGTCCTACCGGGGCGGGCAAATCCATACTGATAGGGGCGTTGGGACTTCTGACGGGTGCGAAGGCCGATTCTTCGGCCATTGCGCCCTCGTCGGATACCTGCGTGATAGAAGGGGAGTTCCTGTGTGCGGACGAATCCCTGAAAAGACTGTGCGAAGAAAATGACCTTGAGTATGACGAAGGACGCTTTCTGGTGCGCAGGACAGTGTCACGCAGCGGCCGTTCCAGGGCATTCATAAATGACGTGCCTGTCGCCCTGCCCGTACTCGCTGCTTTCGGTTCGCACCTTGTGGATATACACAGTCAGCACGACACGCTTCTTCTGACCAGCCGCTCGTACCAGCTGTCGATTCTGGACAGCTTTTCCGGCAATGGGGAGTTGCTCTCATCTTGCGGAGCAGCCTGGGAATCGTTACGCCGTATCAGGGAAAGCATAGCCGAACTCAGCGCAAGGCTTGCCACGGCCAGGTCGGAGAACGATTATTACGCCGCAGTCTACAAGCAGCTGTGCGATGCGTCCCTGAAGGAGGGTGAACTTGCCGAACTGGAATCGGAGCAGTTGAGGCTGGCCAATGCCGGTCAGATAGAGGAACTGCTGTCATCCTGCGTTGAAAGTCTCAGCCCGTCGTCGGATGCCGAAGGAGTTGTGTCGAAACTTTCCGTCATCTCCAGAAATCTGGACAGACTGGCCGAATATATGCCCCGGTCTACAGAATATCACGACAGGGTGGAGTCCTCAAGGATAGAACTTAAGGATATTTCCGACGACCTTGAGTCGCTGTTGGGCACTTTGAACAGCGATCCGGGTCGGCTTGATTCCGTCGAGGAAAGGCTTAGCCTTATCTATGGGCTGATGAAGCGTCACGGCTGCTCCACCGAGACGGAACTTATCGCAAAGCGTGACGAACTGGCCAGGACCGTAGGCGGGGAAGAGAATATGGAGGAGGAACTTGAAAGCCTGAAGGGTAGTCTCGTCATTGCCGAAAAGGAGTATGCGGACTGTGCGGACAAACTGCACGCGTCCAGAATGGAGCATTCCGCCGCCTTTGCCTCCGAAATACTTTCCACGCTTGCATTCGTGGAGCTCGACAATGCCTCGTTCGAGGTCAGGCTTTCCGTCTGTGAGCCCGGCCCTGGCGGCACCGATCAGGTGGAATTTCTGTTCGCAGCCGGCGGGCAGACCCCGGCACCTGTTGCAAAATGTGCATCCGGCGGTGAGCTAAGCCGTATTATGCTGTCGCTCAAGTCATTGATGAGCAGGCATATGAATATGCCTACGATGGTATTTGACGAGATTGATACCGGAGTCAGCGGCAGTGTGGCCGACAAGATGGGCAGCAAGATATGTGAGATGGGCGGCCGTATGCAGGTGTTCGCAATAACCCACCTGCCTCAGGTTGCGGCCAAGGGCTCTGCCCATTACCTTGTCGAGAAATCCGTCACAGACGGTCAGGCGGTTTCAACGATAAGGAAACTCTCCGGCGAGCAGAGAGTTCTGGAAGTGGCCCGAATGCTCAGCGGAGCATCGCTCACGCCGGAGGCCATAGCCAATGCCAAGTCTTTACTTGCTTAATCTTACGCGGCAGTCCGTGTCGTAGACAACCCTTTTCATACCGCAGTTGGTCAGCACCCCGTTGCTGTCGCGTCTGAGTTTGAAACTGGTCTGCAACATTTCCATAGCCTCATCCTGAGTTATAAGGTATTTCCAGTTCCTGCCATAACGGGCATATGTTTTGACCATAAAGTACACGAGGTCATAGCCCTGGAATGCGAACTGCGAGGGCTCTGTGTTGAAGAGGGCTCTGTAGCGGTGTATGAAGTCCAGCGTCGAGCCGTCGTCGAAGTTCACATAATAGGGGCAGAGGACGCGGACACCTGCCTTGTGCAGGTTTTCGACGGGTATGGTCTCGTAACTGCGTATCCTGCTGAGGGCGAAAACGCTGACATTTCCCTGCAATGCAAGTATGTCGGTATTTCTGAGCGCATTGTTCAGAACGGCTTCGTTGTTGGAAGCAAGTATTACGGCGTTGTGGCCTGATCCCGGGAGATTGCTCACCGCTTCCCAGTTCTCTATTTCACCCTGGACTCCGGTCTTGCATATGCTGTAGGAAACGCCTGCGGTCCGTGCCATATTCTCGGCGTCATTGAGAGCCGCCTTGTCCAGTGCGCTGCTGATTATCACGTACTTGACAGTGTCCTGATCCCCGAATATCTCTTTGGCCCATACGAAGGCCTCTCCATACTGGCTGTCGGCGGTTGCGGCTGCCTGGACGAAACTGCGGCGCCCTGTGCCGAGAACTTTGCCGGACCTGTTGTCAAGGGGGGAGACCACGACGGCCTGTTCGTCCACCTTTTCCAGCAATCTTTTCATATCGCCGTTCTGTATGGGGCCTATTATGAAGTCGTTGCCCTCGAGGCCGTTTTCAAAGCCGCCTGCATCGTTCAGGTCCCTGACGTTGAATTCGATGTCAAGCCCCTCGCCGCCAAGGGCCCTGACTGCCATCAGCGCGCCCGAGTAGAAGTCCAGGCTGTTTGCATCCTTTCTGCCCAGAGGCATCACCAGGGAGAACTTTATGCTTGTGGTGGGGTAGGGAGACAGGGTATCCGCATATTCCTGCGCTATGGTTCCTTCCTCATCCGTGATTGCGCCCGGGACAGACGCTGACGCTGCCGGCCAATACTTCTCGCTTGTCGGGATCAGCAGTTCCTGTCTGGTCTTTATCTTGTTGTCCTGCAGGTTGTTGACAGCTATTATCACATCCTCGGGCACTCCGTAACGGCCTGAAATGGTGCTGAGGTCTTCGTACCATTTTACTATATGTACAGTATATCTCCCGTCATCGGCGTTGATTATGTAAATCATCGACGACAGCACGAATGCCGCTATGGTGAGTATGATGCGTCTTGTCATTTTATAAGGTGTTTATGAAAGAAAGCAGCCCGTCGGCGAATTTAGCCCAGCTCAGCCTATCCTTCAGTATTGCTATGTTACGTCTGCATTCATCTGCAATTTCCGTGCTGCTGAAAAACCGTTCCGTCCCTTCCGCTATCGCTTCGGGGGTGCAGTCCTTTGCCAGCAGTCCCGTCCCCGTGTCCGCTATTGTCTCCTTGAGCCCGCCGGTGTCCGTTACCAGCATGGGGACGTCGAAGTGAAAGGAGATTGCGCTGACCCCGCTTTGGGTTGCGCTTCTGTAGGGCAGTACGCAAAGGTCCGCTCCGCTGAAGTACTTGCTGACCTGCGCGTCGTCAATGTATTCAAGTTTGGTGTGGATGCGGTTTCCCGCCTCACCGCCCAAAGCTTCGATCTGCTTCCGATAAGGCTCGAAACTGCCGTATGGTTCTCCTGCTATTATCAGCTGGTAATTTTCGGGAAGTTTGGAAAAGGCATCCAGCAATATGTCCAGGCCCTTGTATTCGCGTATCAGACCGAAATACAGAAGACTGTGGCGTGCCGGATCCAGATTCAGGTCTCTGAGGGCCTTGTCGCGGGGTATCTTCTCTCCGAAATGTGTGTAGAGGGGATGGGGAAGCACCTTGCAGGGGATGTCCTCCCTTATGTGCCTGAGGTCATCGGCGACAGCCTCGCACAGAGTGATGCAGGCATCGCTGCCGCCCAGGAAATACTTTGTCAGGGGGGCGTCGAACCAGTGCTGCTCGTGCGGTATGACGTTGTCCAATATGGATATCACCTTGATCCCGTCCCTGCGAAGGCGGCGCGTGACGTATCCGAGCGAGGGCGCGAACCAGCTCATCCAGTAGCGTACCAGAACGACGTCCGGCTGCCAGCCCCTGATTTTCCTGTATGTATTATAAAAGGACAGCGGATTGACCGTATCCAGCACTGCGGTGCTCTGCACCCGTGCGGCCTGGTCATCCGCCGTTACGTATTGTGTCTTTCCCGGAAAAAGGAATTCCGGATACTGACGCTTGAAATTGAAGGCCCTTACTTCTGCACCGTGCCTTCCCAACTCGTCGAGCAGAGCCGCATTAAATTGGGAGATACCGCCCCTGTAGGGGTAGAAGCACGATAGAATGGCAATCTTCAAGATTCAACTTATTCAGCCTTGTTGTT
Organism: Bacteroidales bacterium; assembly: GCA_024401635.1. Lineage (GTDB taxonomy): Bacteria > Bacteroidota > Bacteroidia > Bacteroidales > UBA932 > Cryptobacteroides. Next base: position 28,702 of record JAKSKP010000011.1, on the reverse strand, counting down.
CTTGGTCTTGACGTATTTTGCGTTGAGACCGGCAATGATTTCGTCAGTGATGTTCAGTGAAGCGTCACCTGTGATGACGGGAACACCGGCCTGGTTGCTGAGTATCATCGAATATTTCTTCTCGGCGTTGTATTCCTCGACGAAAGTTTTGATGGCGTCGGCAATCTGGTTCATCATCACCTGCTGCTCTTCCATTATTTCAGCCTGTTTCTGCTGGGCGAACTGCTGGAAGTTGGCGTCCTGCTGCTGGAGCCTCTGCTGCTGCTCGGCTGCCACGGCGCTGGTCATAAGGCCTTTGTTCAACTTGTTGTTGAAGTCGTTGACGGCGTCCTCGAGGTTCTTCTGGCGACGGTTGACGTCTTTCTGGATGGCGTTGACCTTGGTCTCCACCTCGCTTCTGAGGTCATTGGCCATATCATACTCGTCCAGCACTGTGTCGAGGTCGAAGTAAACGATGCTTCCGGCTGCGATAGCTGTGGTATCGGCATCACCGCTGACGGTCTTGCCTCCGTTGTTGGAGCAACTTGACATGAAGATTGTTGAAACAGCCGCTGCAAGGCCGAGAATCATTGTGAGTTTTTTCATTTTTATAATTTGTTATGATTTATATTCGTCAAAATGCAAATATAGTTAAAATTTGCGAATCTCATTGAGGTATGCCGCGATAGTTTTCTCAAGACCCATATACAGGGCGTCGCATATTATCGCGTGTCCTATGGAAACCTCGTCAACCCAGGGTATCGTCTGTATGAAATAGTGCAGGTTGTCAAGATTCAGGTCGTGGCCGGCATTCAGCCCCAGTCGGCATTCGCGGGCCGCCTTGGCTGCCTTGTAATAGGGTTCGATGGCGTTCCTGCGGTTGCCGGAATATTGGGCTGCATAGGCTTCCGTATAGAGTTCCACGCGGTCGCATCCGCATTCGGCGGCTGCGCGTACCATTTCCGGGTCGGGATCCACGAAGATTGAGGTCCTTATGCCTCTGGAGCGGAAAAGCTCACAGGTGCGTGTCAGGAATTCCCTGTTGGAGACCGTGTCCCAGCCTTTGTTGGAAGTGATGGCATCCTCGGCGTCCGGAACCATCGTCACCTGTGTGGGACACACCTCGCAGATCAGGTCGACGAAAGCGGGCGTGGGATTGCCCTCGATGTTGAATTCGGTTTTAACCAGAGGCTTCAGGGCCCGTACGTCGCTGTACCTTATATGTCTTGCATCGGGACGCGGGTGCACCGTGATTCCCTCAGCACCGAAACTTTCACATTTTACGGCGCATTCCAGCACGTCGGGCGCATTCCCTCCGCGGGCGTTGCGTATCGTGGCCACTTTGTTGATATTTACGCTGAGTCTGGTCATTCCTTTGTTTTTTTGTCATACAAAATTACTCATAAATTGCTGAATGTTTGCAAATAAAATGCTATTTTTGAGGATTATTTGAATACGGATGAACATTGCTGTAATATTTGGTAAAAGTTCCTATGCCTGCGATGCGTCGTACGGGAGATTGTCAGCGGCTCTGGAAGCGTATGGCCACAAGCTCAACTGCGTTTCCTCCTGCGGCCCTTTGCCTGCTGAGACTGACATCCTTATGAGCGTAGGGGGTGACGGTACTTTCCTCGGAGGTGCCAGGCTGGCTGCTCCGTTGGGCGTGCCCATAGTCGGGGTGAATCTGGGACATCTCGGTTTCCTTTCCGAGAATTCCGCCTCAGCAGTGGCTGAGGCTCTTACTAACGGCAGCTACACCATTCAGGAAAGGGCTATGCTCACCGCCGTTGTCGACGGACAGGAGTTCCTGGCGCTCAACGACATATGCGCGCGGCGCTCCGACGGCTCGATGCTGGGTATAAGGGTATCCGTGGACGGCTGCGACCTTCCGGTCTATTGGGCGGACGGGCTCCTGGTATCCACGCCTTCGGGCAGCACGGCATATTCACTCAGCGTCGGCGGCCCCATTGTGATGCCTTCTGCAAGGGTACTGATAATAGCTCCCGTTGCTCCTCACAACCTTAACGTGAGGCCTATGATAGTACCTCTCGAGAGCAGGATTTCCCTGCGTTTCCAGTCACGCAGCGACACGGTTCTTTTCTCCGCTGACAATTATTCGCAAAATATAGGAAATGATTCCTCGATAGAGGTCAGGATGGCACAATTTTCGCTAAAACGAGTGTGCCTCGACAGCTCCAATTTCGTGAAGGCGCTTTCGGACAAACTTTTCTGGGGAGAAGACAAGAGAAATGGAAACAACTGACAATCACATTGTTCCCTCGCACGTGTCAATCATTATGGATGGCAACGGCAGGTGGGCCAAAATGCGCAATCAGGAAAGATGGGTGGGACACGCCGAAGGTGTGAACCGTGTCCGTGACGTGTTGAAGACGGCAGCCGGGGCTGGCGTGAAATATCTTTCGCTCTATGCCTTCAGCGAGGAGAACTGGAAGCGCAGCGAGGCCGAAGTGGAGGCTCTGATGTCTCTGATGATGAAGTCGATGCTGGGCGAGATAGACAATCTGGACAAAGAAGGGGTGCGTTTCGTGGTTCTGGGTAACCGGGCCAGACTGAACGATTCCCTGAACAGGACCATCGATGCCTGTATGGCGAGGACGGCGGGAAATACCGTGATCACCCTCATCATCTTCCTAAGTTACAGCGGTAAATGGGATATCCTGCAGGCCGTTCAGCGTATTGCCGCAGAGGCTGCGGACCATTCCGGCGTGGCGGAGTCCATCGATATGGATACCATAAGCTCTCACCTTGTAACTTCCGGCTATCCTGATCCGGATCTGATAATAAGGACCTCCGGAGAGACACGCATCTCCAATTATCTCCTGTGGCAGGCGGCATATTCGGAATTCTATTTCACCGACACGCTCTGGCCTGATTTCGGAGAAAAAGAATTCCTCGAAGCCCTGGATAATTTCTCGAAACGGGACCGCAGATATGGAAAAACCAAATAATTGAGTTATATTTGTAGGTTAAATGCAGAAGATGAGTAGAATTCGTGTGATAAGTGTACTTGCGGCGACCTTGTTGCCGCTTTGCGGCTTTTATGCCGGCGCGCACGAAGACATAAACGTAAGCTATTCATCTCCAAAGAAATATATCATCGCCGGCGTTGACTGCAACGGCGTCTCCTATTTCAGCAAGGATCAGATTATCCAGCTCACGGGCCTGCAGAAGGGTATGGAGGTCACCATTCCCGGCGAGGACATTTCCAACATAGTGAAGCGTCTCTGGATGCAGCGCTTCTTCGAGGACATCGCCATCAGCGTGGACAGCCTGTCGGCCGGTGCCGATTCGGCTTTCCTCAGGATACAGATAAAGGAGAGGCCCAGGGTCTCACGCTTCCTTTTCAAAGGTGTCAAGAGCGGTGAGGAGAAGGATTTGCGCGAAAGGCTCAACTTCAAGCGGGGCCAGGCTTTCTCCGAGTATTTCTCATCTGCCAGCATAGACATCATCAAGCGTTTTTATAAGGAGAAGGGTTTCCAGCTGTGCGACGTGAAGGTCGAGACCGTCCCTGATCCTGTGGTCAAGGGTGCAATCAGGGTAACCTTCGTCGTCGACAGGGGAACCAAGGTGAAGATCAAGACCATAACCTTCACGGGTAACTCCGACGTTTCCAATTTCAAGTTGATGAAGAGCATGAAGAAGACCAGGGACAGACGTCTTATGAACTTCTTCAAGAGCAAGAAATTCAACGAGAAGGAGTATCCAAATGACAAGAATAGCCTTATCAGCACCTTCAACGAGGCCGGTTACCGCGATGCCCGTCTGGTGAAGGATACGATGTACTACGTCGAACCCAACCGCCTGCAGATAGACTTCGAGTTCGATCAGGGACGCAAATACTATTTCAGGAACATAACCTGGACCGGAAACTCCGTATATCCCACGGAAGCCCTGAACGAGGTGCTTCAGATAAAGAAAGGCGACGTGTACGACGTGGTCACGATGGAGAAGCGTCTGTTCGGCGGCGGCAAGGAGACTGACTACGACGTGTCCAAGATGTACCGGGACAACGGTTATCTGTTCTTCAACATACAGCCTGTCGAGGTCAACATACAGGAGGACAGCGTGGACGTGGAGATGAGGGTTGTGGAAGGCAAGCCAGCCTACCTTAACCACATAGTCATCAACGGCAACGACCTTACCAACGAGAAGGTGGTGCGCCGTCAACTTTTCACCAGACCGGGTTACCTTTTCAGCCAGTCTGACTTCGAGCGTTCCGTCCGTGAAATCGCCTCAATGGGTCAGTTCGACCCCGAGGCCATAATGGGCGAGGGAGGTTACTCCATTGTTCCCAACCAGATGAACAATACCGTGGACATCATATACAACGTCACCGAGAAGCCTTCTTCACAGCTTGAGCTTTCCGGCGGATGGGGAGGCAATACCTTCGTGGCCACGGTCGGTGTCAGCTTCAACAACTTCAGTACACACCGTTTCTTCGAGAAGGACGCGTGGAGGCCCGTGCCTCTCGGCGATGCCCAGAACCTTTCTTTCCGCTTCCAGACCAACGGTACCTACTACACCAGCCTTTCGGCCAGCTTTACGGAGCCCTGGCTCTTCGGCAAGAAGCCCACGTCGCTGAACCTTTCGCTGTACTATACACGTCAGACCAACTCCTACATATATCTCAACGTACTCAACAACAACGAGTTCATGGAGGTTTACGGTGCTGCGGCAGGACTTGGCTCCCGTCTTAAATGGCCTGACAACTATTTCGTGCTCTACCATCAGCTCAGCTGGCAGACCTACAGACTCCAGAACTGGAACTACAACTTCATCTTCAACACCGGTCTGTCCCACAATTTCAGCTATACCATCTCCCTGCAGAGAAACAGTACTGACCAGCAGATATATCCCCGTCAGGGTTCCGATTTCTCATTGTCCCTTACTCTGACTCCTCCTTACTCACTGTTCCGCCATTATTCGTATGACGAGAACGGCAAGAAGTTCTACGTCAAGAATCCCAAGGACATCAATTACGACAACTGGACTTCCGATCAGCGCTATCGCTGGATAGAGTATCACAAGTGGTCGTTCAAGGGCTCTGTATTCACCAAGCTGGTAGGTGACCTGGTGTTGATGGCCCGTGCTCAGATAGGTTATCTGGGATACTACAACCGCAACTGGGGCTATTCTCCTTTCGAGGGCTTCCTCGTCGGCGGTGACGGTATGAGCGGCTACAATACCTATGGTTCGGAGATTATTTCCCTGCGCGGTTACGAGAACTATTCCCTTACGCCTCAGGGGCTGACTCCATACAGTACGAGCTACGCCTACACGGGTAACGTATATGACAAGTTCACGGTGGAGCTCCGTTATCCCGCCCTTCTGCAGCCTCAGTCGACGATCTACGTCCTCGCTTTCCTCGAAGGCGGTAACTGCTGGAGCGATATCAGGGATTTCAATCCTTTCAATATCAAGCGTTCTGCCGGTGTCGGCGTCAGGATATTCCTGCCTATGATCGGTCTGCTCGGTGTTGACTGGGGTTACGGTTTCGATGATGACAAGTACGGAAAGAGCCAGTTCCACTTCGTAATAGGACAGCAATTCTAATATGAACAATATTAATTTTATGTATATGAAAAAATTAATCCTTATGGCTGCTCTCGCTATGGTTAGCACAGCAGCGTTCGCGCAGAAGTTCGCGCACATCAACTCTCAGGAAGTGTTCCAGCTTATGACTGAAATGGATGAGGTACGTACCAAGATGGATGCTATCGTTGCCGAGAATCAGGATGTCATCAAATCAATGTACGATGAATATCAGACAAAACTCCAGACTTATCAGCAGAAAGCTTCAACCTGGACCGCTTCTGTAAAGGAGAGCAAGGAGAAAGAGCTTATGGAGATGGAAACCCGCATCCAGGAGACTCAGCAGAATATGCAGCAGGAGATGCAGCAGATCCAGAACAATCTGACTGCTCCCGTGATGAAGAAATGCCAGGATACCATCGATGAGATCGCCAAGAATGGCGGCTATATCTATGTGTTTGATTCAACTTCAGCTCTCTACATCGATCCTGCACAGAGCACCGATTTGACCAAAGAGGTCCGCACAGCCCTGAATATCCCTGCCGACCGTACTCTCGAGTCACTTCAGGCAGAACTTCAGGCCAAGGCTCAGCAGCAGGCTCAATAGCCGTAAGCCGTCACTTAGAGGCATTCTTACTAAAAAAGTATCCATGCCATTTCGGGAGCTTTAATCCTTTGACCATGCTCCCGGAATGGCATGGATGCTTTTTGTTCTTTCTTATTTGCGGAAAACTATGCAGGAGTTGTGACCTCCGAAACCCAGGGAATCGCTGGCAGCAATGGTCAGGGGAGCCTTCACGGCTTTGTTGGGGGTGTAATTGAGGTCACATTCGGGGTCTACCTTGTCAAGACCTATCGTGGGGGGGACGATGCCGTCGCGAAGCGCCAGAATCGAAATGATGGCTTCTACGGCGCCTGCTGCGCCGAGCATATGTCCGAGCATTGACTTCGTGCTGGAAATCAAGGCTTTTTGAGCATTGCGCCCCAATGCCAGGTGGAATGCCAAAGTCTCGCTCTTGTCGTTCAGAGGTGTACCCGTGCCGTGCGCGTTGACGTACAGGACGTCGCGGCGGCCGCAGAAGCGGGCCTCTTTGAGAGCGGACCTGATGGCTCCGGCCTGTGTAGTGCCGTCAGGGCGAGGAGCCGTGATGTGGTAGGCGTCGCAGGTGCTGCCGTAGCCGCATACCTCCGCCAATATCGTGGCGCCGCGTTTGACTGCGTGTTCATAGGACTCCAATACGAGGGCTCCGGCGCCTTCCGACAGCACGAAACCGTCCCTGCCGGCATTGAAAGGCAAGGAAGCTCTGGAAGGATCGGTGGACTTGGTGAGAGCCTTCATATTCCCGAAGGCTGCAAGCGTCATCGGAATGCAGGGAGCTTCGGTGCCTCCTGTGATTATGACGTCCGCATATCCGTGTTTGATGGCGCGGTACGCTTCACCTATCATATGTGTGCCTGTCGCGCAGGCCGTTCCTCCGCTGAAGCAGGGGCCCTGTGCGTTGTTGCGCAGCGCAATGTTGCCGGCTGCTATGTTGGGAATCATGCCCGTGACGAAATGGGGGGAAATCCACTTCGGTCCGTCTTTCTCCATTTTCACGGCCTCCTTGCATATCGTCTCGAAACCGCCTATGCCGGTGCCGTAATATACTCCGAACCTGTCGGGGGCTACATTATCTCCACTGACTATTCCTGACTGATCCACGGCCTGTTTTGCGGCTGCAATGGCATAAAGCACGAATTTGTCCTGCTTTCTGACAAACCCCGGATCCATACCGTATTCCGATGCGTTGAAATCCTTGACCCTTCCCCATACCTTCGACGGGAGCTGGTCATACAAAGGATCCTCAACCTTAGTGATGCCGCATACGCCTTTCCTGAGGTTCTTCCACATCGTCTCAATATCGTTTCCTACTGGGCTCACCACCCCTATGCCAGTTACGACAACTCTCATAGCGTTCAATGTTTTTTTGTTCTTGAGGAACGAAGCCTGTGGGCGCTCTGTACTATCGCCTCGTCAAGCAGTATGTTCCTTGCACCGAGAAAATCAAGGAATGCGGCCGCCAGAGGGAACAACGCTGTCCAGCTGAAGGTCATTGTCTCGTGCAGCCTGACGAAATCATACGCCAGCCATCCCTGGAAGGCGAAACACATGATGCAGGCCACCACTGCGACGCGGAACTGCTTCATCCTCCATTTGTACCCGCCCAGGGCGAGTACCTGAAGTATGGTCAGAATTATCAGCCATACCAGATAAATGCCGGAAGATGTGTAAGCAATGTTCTCGACGACGGAGTCTGCCCCTATCTGTCTTGCAATGTCACACCAGAACAGGGACGCTATGAGAAGCGTCGCCACGCCCAGATATAAAGTCTGTACTCTTTGCCACATAGTCTTGATATAACCCACAAAATTAGGAAAAAATCTCTAAATATGCTATCTTTGAATAAAATTACGTACTTATGAGAATACCTGAATCCGAATTGATTATAAACAGCGACGGCAGCTGTTTTCATCTTCACCTCAGGCCTGAGGAACTTGCAGACAATGTCATACTGGTCGGGGACCCCGGCAGGGTCAGCATGTTTTGCGAACATATGACTGACATAGAGTTCGACAAACAGTCGAGGGAGTTCCGCAGCGCCACGGGCAAGTTCAACGGCAAGCGCGTGACCGTGATAAGCACCGGGATCGGAACCGACAACTGCGACATAGTGATAAATGAGATTGATGCCCTCGCCAACATAGATTTTGGGACAAGGGAAGTGAAGAAGAATCTCAAGTCCCTCAATCTGCTCAGGATAGGCACATCCGGAGCCATCCAGAGCGATATTGAGCTTGGAACCTATCTCTTCTCCGGAATGTCGCTTGGCTGCGACGGTCTGCTGAACTGGTATAATGGCAGGGATAAAGTGTGTGTGGACGGCATCGCAGAGGAGTTCAAGAAACAGGTGGGCTGGCGCAAAGAGTTGTCAGAGCCTTATTTCGTGATGGCCGACCCCAGTATGGCGGAGAGGTTCAAGGATTGCACCGTATGCGGCCTGACAGCTTCGGCCCAGGGTTTCTATGGCCCTCAGGGCCGTGTCCTGCGTCTTGGCCTTTCTATGGACAACCTGATTGACAGGTTCGAGAAATTCGAATACAAGGGCTGGAGGATCACCAACTTCGAGATGGAGTGCAGCGCCATCTATTCCCTTGGCAAACTGCTCGGGCACAAATGCGGCACCGTTTGCCTGATAATCGCCCAGAGACACATGCACGGAGCCAATACAGATTACAAGAAACTTATGGACGGCCTTGTTCATACCGCCCTTGACCGACTGACAAGATAGATTTGAAGCGAAATGAAACTTATACCTATTTACAAGTGGAACAAGAATGTAATAAGGTTCAACCTTAGAAGTGACCGCCTTGCCAACCAACCCTGGTTTCAAGGCGTTCTCTTGCTGATCTGCGTTATAGCGGCGATGCTGCTGGCGAACATTCCCGCTACAGAACATCTTTACCACAGTATACTTGCGACAAATCTGCAGCTGCACGTCTTCAATGAAAATGGGGGCGTGGATCTGCTGTTCCCCAGGGATATGACTGTCGAGAAGTTCATCAATGACATATTGATGATGATTTTTTTCTTCACTGTCGGGCTGGAGATAAAACGGGAGGTGTCGGACGGTGAACTGTCCACGCCAAAGAAGGCCCTTATGCCTGTCATTGCCGCCTTCGGAGGAGTTATTGTCCCGGCGCTCATCTTCACTATCGTGAACCGCGGCACTCTGGCATCCGGCGGATGGGGTATCCCGACTGCGACTGACATCGCCTTTGCAGTCTGCATACTTTCGGTGCTTGGAGACAAGGTCCCCATATCCCTGAAGGTGTTTCTTACCGCCCTTGCCATAGCCGATGACCTTATTGCGATACTCGTTGTGGCCCTCTTCTACGGAGGTTCAGTCAATCTTCCGATACTGGGAGTGTCCCTTGTCGTGATAATGCTGACAGTGGTTCTCAGGAAAGTAGGGGAGAAGAGGGTAGCTCCATATGTGCTGATGGCGATAATCGTATGGGTGCTTTTCTATTATTCCGGCATACACGCCACGATGTCGGGAGTCGTGATGGCCTTCCTTATCCCTTCCACTGCAAGATATTCAAAGGTGCAGTATTATCACAAGCGTGCACAGTTCATAGAGAAGCTGGACTCGCTCAATGACCTGGATGCCGAACCTTTCCCCAACGGACCTCAGAAGCACTATCTGCGCCGTCTGCACCAGGTGGCACAGGGTTCTATGGATATGAGTTACCGCGTCGAGCACGCGCTTTCCCCCTGGGTGAACTTCGTGATAATGCCCATATTCGCGCTGGCCAACGCCGGTGTCACTATTCCGGACGTTTCCTACTTCAATATCTTTACCGAGACTATAGCAGGTAATCCTCAGTTCGGCTATGTCGGCCTTGGCATCTTCCTCGGTCTGCTGCTAGGAAAGCCACTGGGAATAACCCTGTTCAGCTTCCTTGCCGTAAAGACCAAGGTAGGAGAGATGCCTGCAAAAGCCAGCTGGCCCATGTTCTTCGCCGTTGCCTGTCTCGGCGGCATCGGCTTCACGATGAGTATCTTCGTCGATACTCTGTCTTTCGGCAACGTCACTGATACTGCCATACTTGCCTCCATGCGCGATGCCGGCAAGATTGCCGTTCTCCTGGGCTCGCTCAGCGCCGGCATTCTCGGCTCCATTCTTGTCAATGTCGTGTACCGCCTCCGCAAGACAGCGTCAGCGAAGCAAATGCAGGTGGCATAGACCACCTGCTGCGAAGCTGGTGACACCTCTATGCAAAAAGAAACCGACCAAAAATTGCTTTTTGGCCGGCTTCTTTTTATTGAATGCTGATGGTATTTATTCAGCAGCGCTCTTTGAGTATTCGTTGAATTTGTTGTAGGCGTTCTCGTAGTCGGGACCTTTGTCGCGGAAACGGAAATAGATGTTCTTCAGGTAATCGGCAAGGCTGAGCTTGATCTGAGCGTCCTGTGTCATCTCGAATGCCTTTGTGAAAGGGTCTGCGGCGTTGAGACAAGCTGTCTCGAACTGCTGGACGAGCTTCTCGTATTCCTTGTCATTGAACTCGTTCTCGGCCTTTCCCTGAATTTTGACGGCCTCTTCCCAGTAGAGGAGTCCCTTGCCTATGAAACCGAACTCATATTTGGGGTTTACGATAGCGCACTGGTCATATGCTTCAACGGCTTTCTCGATCTGTCCGAGTTGCTTGCGGATGTTGCCCTCAACATAATAGAGAGAAGCGTTTGTGGGTTCGTTGACCTTTGCTTTCTCGAGAAGAGCGAAAAGTTTCTCGGGATCATCCTTCGTGTCGAGATAAAGGTTGATCAGACCGATAAGTATGCCCTGGTTCTCGGGGAATTTGGCAAATGCCTCCTCGAGCGTGGACTTTGTGGAAACGGTATCCTTCTGAGCCTTGTAGCACTCCGCGAGCTTTGCATAGACGTCGCCGCCGGCCAGATAGTTGATGTTGATGCACCTTTTCATGCAAGCCTTGGCTGTCTCGAGATCTCCGGCGAAGTATGCGGTCTGGCCGCTGTTGTATATGGAAGCTGAGTCAATCTTTTCGAGGGGCTTGCCGGCAACTGCTGCGGCTGCTGAAGCGAAGCAGACGGAAGCGGATTTGTAGTCGCCCTTGTAGTAAGCGTTCATTGCTTCAGTCTGATAGTCGGAGGCAATCTTCTCGATTCCTTCGGTGATTTCTTTGATCTTGGCATTCTTGACGTCGAGCTCGGCAGCCTTGCGGAATGCGTCAAGGGCACCGGAAAGTGCATTTTCCACGATGGGCTTGGTGATGTCAATCATCTGGAGAGATCCGTTGGGAGCATAGTAGTACTTTGCATTGGCATAAACGTCAACCGTGTACTCGATGTCTCCGAGGGTTTCGGTGACGGTCTCGATGGGTTTGACGCCGGTTACCATGGCGATTTCCTGCTTGTTTCCACCGAGCCAGCCCTGACCCTGTGCGGTGGTGTATGCGTCCATATTGGCCTTTGCCAGAGTAAGCCAGGTCGCAGGTTTGTCGGCTTTCTTGGGGTTCTCACAAGCAGCCTGGGCGTTTGCTACGGCTTTCTTGATGGCCTCTTCACTCTTCTGAGCATAAGCCGAAGTAACTGTTGCCGCGAGAGCGACGATGAGCATTAATTTTTTCATAATGTTGTCTATTTGTTTGAATTATTGTTCGCTGTTTTCTTCAACGTTCTGTTCCTGTGCATTTTCCGTGCCATCCTCGTCCTGTTTGGGAACAACCGATACGGCGGCGATGGAATCACCCTCCCTTATGCTGATGAGTTTAACGCCCTGGGGGGCTCGTCCTGCAACCCTTATGGAATCGACGGCCATCCTTATGGTGAGACCTGACTTGTTGATTATCATAAGGTCTTCGTCATCCCTCACGCTCTTGATGGCCACCAGGTTGCCTGTCTTCTCGGTGATGTTGAGAGTCTTCACGCCCTTGGCTCCGCGGGCTGTCATCCTGTAGTCTTCGCCTTCGGAACGTTTTCCGAAGCCGTTCTCGCTGACTACCAGTATGGTGCGTGAAGCTTCCTCTTCGGAATTGATGTCGTGGCAGATGACTCCGATGACCTCATCGGTTTCGCTGATGTTGATACCCTTGACTCCGGCGGCGTTCCTTCCCATAGGGCGTACGCCTTCCTCGCTGAACCTTACGCAGCGTCCGTCGCGTGCGGCCATCATTATCTCAGAGCTGCCGTTGGTGAGGTCCGCCTGCAGCAGGGCGTCGCCTTCCTTGATGGTGACGGCGTTGATGCCGTTTGCCCTCGGACGGGAGTATGCCTCGAGCGTGGTCTTCTTGATGATGCCCCGCTTGGTGACCAGAACCACGTAATGATTATTCACATATTCCTCATCCTTGAGGGTGGGCACGTTGATATAGGTCTGTACCGCGTCATCGGGATCTATCTGCAGTATGTTCTGGATGGCGCGGCCCTTGGATGAGCGTGCGCCCTCTGGTATCTCGTATACCTTGAGCCAGTGGCAGCGTCCGAGCTTGGTGAACAGCAGCATCGTGCTGTGCATATTGGCTATGTATATGTGCTCGATGAAGTCTTCGTCCCTGGTCTGGGATGCCTTGAGACCGACACCTCCGCGGTGCTGGGTCTTGAATTCCGTGAGCGGCGTACGCTTGATGTAACCCAGATGGGAGATGGTGATTACCATATCGTCGTCTGCATAGAAATCCTCGGGATTCCACTCGCCTTCGGCGGGCTCTATCACGGTGCGGCGCTCGTCGCCGTATTTCACCTTGACTTCAAGGGTCTCGTCGCGCACGATCTGAAGCTGTATCGCCTCGCTGCCGAGTATCCCGATGCATCTTTCGATGAACTTGCACAACTCGTCATACTTGGCCTGGAGCTTCTCCCTTTCGAGTCCTGTGAGAGCCTTGAGCCTCATCTCGACTATGGCGTTGCTCTGAATCTCGTCCAGACCGAATTCGGCCTGGAGCTTGAGCTTCGCATCCTCGGTGCTGTCCGCCTTCTTGATGATCTCGATAACCCTGTCGATGTTGTCCTGGGCTATGAGCAGGCCTTTCAGGATATGGGCCTCTGCCTCTGCCTTGGCCTTCTCGAACCTGGTACGGCGTACGACCACCTCGTGGCGGTGCTTTACGAAATTGACTATCAGGTCCTTGAGGTTGAGGGTGTACGGACGTCCTCCCACGAGGGCCACGTTGTTGATGGAGAAACTGCTCTGAAGAGCCGTGTTCTTGAAGAGGGTGTTGAGCACAACGTTGGCGTTGTAGCCCTGCTTCACCCTGAAAATGATGCGGACACCGTTTCTGGATGTCTCGTCGTTCATGTAGGTGATGCCTTCAATCTTCTTGGCTTCCACGAGCTCGGCTATGTGGATGAGCATCTCCTTCTTGTTGACCATATAGGGAACCTCGGTCACGACTATCGTGTCGCGTCCCTTCTCGTCCGTCTCAATATTGGTTTTGGCACGTACCACAACCCTTCCGCGGCCTGTCTGATACGCTTCCTTGATTCCGCTGATGCCTTGGATTATGCCTCCTGTGGGGAAATCGGGACCCTTGATGTACTGCATCAGGTCGTCCACGGTGATATCCTTGTTGTCAATGTATGCGCATATCGCGTCGCACACCTCGCCGAGATTGTGGGGAGCCATATTGGTGGCCATTCCGACGGCGATGCCGGCAGAACCGTTCACCAGAAGCAGGGGCACCTTTGTGGGAAGGACTGTGGGCTCGTCGAAACGCTCGTCATAGTTCTTCACCATATCCACGGTGTCCTTGTCTATTTCATCCATCACGGCCGCTGAAATCTTTTCCAGCTTAGCCTCTGTGTAACGGGAGGCCGCCGCGCTGTAGCCGTCCATGGAACCGAAGTTGCCCTGTCCCTTCACGAGGGGATAGCGCAGGTTCCAGTTCTGGGCCATACGGACCATTGTGTCGTATATGGAAGCGTCACCGTGGGGGTGATACTTACCCATCACCTCACCGACGATGGCTGCGGATTTCACCGTCGCTGACGAGAAATCCAGGTTGAGTTTGTCCATTCCGAACAGCACTCTGCGCTGTACGGGCTTCAATCCGTCCCTTACATCAGGCAACGCACGGGAGACGATTACGGACATTGAATAATCAATGTACGCGCTTCTCATCTGGTGGTCGATTTCCACCTGCTCGATGCGGCCTGTCTTTACTTCATTTTCCATTTTGTTTCTTTCATTTGCCAAACACGCAAATTTACAAAAAAAAACCTTAAATTCGCACAAGTTTTTGTGCTATTTGAGCGATGGAAATCAAATTTTCAGACGATCTGAACGCGGCTCTTTCTTACAGCAGGGAAGAGGCTATGCGCACAGGCAGCTACGGGATCGGCCCTGATCATATGCTGCTTGGAATACTGCGTCATGCCACCAATTCCGCCTGCCGCATCCTGGAGGATTGCGGAGTGGAGCTTGATCGTCTCAAATTGTTCATTGATAACAGGATAACTACTAACGAGCAGATACCTTTCTCCGACCTGGAGAAAGTCGGACTCTCACGCACCGGTCAGAATATGCTGTCGCTGATGCTGCTGGAGACAAGACGCAGCGAATGTGTGGAAGCATTTCCCGTGCATCTGCTGCTCGCCCTGTTGAGGGTAGAGGCCGGGTACGGAGCAGCCCTGCTCAGGTCGCAGTGGCAGGTTGACTACGGACGCGTGCAGGCTGTGATGGCCAGCGCATATCCTCCGCCGAAGGAGAAGGATGCTGCCGGCGGAGATGAAGATCCTGCAGGGCAGGAGGATGACGCGCAGGAGCGCAAGGGTGCTGAACCCAGTCCTTTGGAAGAGTTCGGCCACGACATCACGGAGGATGCCCTCGTTGGCAAACTGGACCCGGTACACGGCCGTGATGCGGAGATAGACCGCGTGATACAGATACTCGGCCGCCGCAAGAAGAACAACGCAATGCTTGTAGGAGATCCCGGCGTAGGCAAGAGCGCCATCGTCGAGGGCATAGCCTTGCGCATAGCCAAGCAGCAGGTGCCGGAAAGCATGGCCGGCAAGAAAATAGTGTCCCTTGACCTTGCCGCCGTCGTGGCCGGAACCAAGTTCAGAGGGGATTTCGAAAAGCGCCTGAAGAGCATAATATCCGCCATACAGGGGCGTGATGACGTAATACTGTTCATAGACGAATTCCACAACATCGTCGGCGCCGGCAGAGCCGAGGGCAGTCTGGATGCCGCCAATATACTCAAGCCAGCCCTTGCAAGGGGAGAGATCCAGTGCATAGGCGCCACGACGGTGGACGAGTTCACGAAATACATTGAGAAGGACGGTGCACTGGACCGTCGTTTCCAGAAGGTTGTGGTTGAGAAGACCGACATTCAGGAGACTACCGCAATACTCCGTCTGCTTGCCCCCAAGTATGAGGCCCATCACAAGGTGCGCTATACCGATGAGGCTCTGAGGACCTGCGTTACCCTGTCTGAAAGGTACATAAGTTCGCGCTGTCTGCCCGACAAGGCCGTGGACGTGATGGACGAGGCGGGCTCAATGCTGCGTCTTGCCTCCTGCGGACGGGAAGCCGTGGTGGACAAGGAGGCTGTCGAGAAGGTGATTTCCCGTATGACAGGCATACCTGTGGGACGCATTGCGCAGAGCGAGGGCGAACGCCTCCTGAATATGGCATCCGAACTGAAGTCCAGGGTGATAGGGCAGAATGACGCGGTGGAGAAGGTCTGCAGGGCCATTTGCCGCGGGCGCTCGGGCATAAAGGACCCGGACAGACCCATTGGTTCGTTCCTGTTCTTCGGTCCCACCGGGGTCGGAAAGACCCTTCTTGCAAAATCCCTCGCCGAATACCTCTTCGATGATGCCGACAATATGGTGCGCATCGATATGAGCGAATATATGGAGAAGTTCGCCGTATCCCGTCTGATAGGTGCGCCTCCGGGCTACGTGGGCTTTGAAGACAACGGCCAGCTAACCGAGCCCGTGCGCCAGCATCCGTATTGCGTGGTGCTGCTGGACGAAATCGAGAAGGCGCATCCCGACATATTCAATCTTCTGCTTCAGGTGATGGATGAAGGCTGCCTGACTGACAGCAGGGGCCGCAGGGTGTCGTTCCGCAACACGGTAATCATCATGACATCCAACGTGGGCTCGCGTGAAGTGGCCGAAAGGGGAGGGGCCGTGGGCTATGATGCCGCCGGAAAGTCCCAGGAGGCTTTCAACAAGTCAGTGGTCGAGAAGGTGATGTCCAGGACTTTTCCTCCGGAGTTCCTCGGCAGGCTGGACGACAGGATTTTCTTCCGCAGTCTCGACAGCACTGACGTGGACGGCATAATCAATCTGGAGCTCTCCAAGATAAAGAAGAGGGTGGCCGACAACGGCTATACCCTTCGCGTGAGCGCGGCAACCCGTCGCAAGGTGGCTGCTGAGGGATTTAACCCCCGTTTCGGGGCCCGACCCCTGCGCAAGGCCATAACCTCGCTCGTGGAGGATCCCGTATCCGAGAAACTCCTGCGCAAGAGTATGGACAGCAAGGAAGGCGACAGCCGTATAATCACCGTTTGATTTTGTCCTTGTACTGCCGGCACCATTCTCCGGGAGGTATGTCGTGTACCATCTTGAATGCGATGGAGAATGATGTGGAGGAATTGAATCCGCTGTCCGAGGCCATCTGGTTCACCTTGATCTTCCTGTCATTGCGGAAAAGTTCCTTCGCATACTCTATCCTGTAGGAATTCACAAACTGGCAGAAATTCCGTCCTGAATACACCTTGACCGCCTTTGCGATGTAGCCCCTGTTGGTTCCGACCGCACGGGCAACGTCATCTATGCTCAGCGATGAATCGAGATAGGGTTTTTCATTCTCAAACAGGGTGATGATACTTTCGTAGATCTTTCTGGTATATGCGTTGCATTTGTAGTTCTTCAGCCACATTGGTGGCTTGCCGGCATCTTTGGTGTACCTCCTTCGTGCCACGGACTCGGTGGACGTCCATCTTCCGAGGATGAAAGCGATGGCGAAAGATACCGCAGCGCAGACGGCCGCGATGATTGAAGTTTGCATAAGTTTAAGTTTGAAGCAGGTTTATTTTTCGTCTTGTTCCAGGGGTTTCTTGGTTTTTTTATGAGACTTGATTGTGTCGAATCCGAGGCCGAATACACCCATTACCGAACATACTGTGATGAAAGCCTTGGGGTCTATTTCCTTTATCGTCGAAAGGATGATCTGCATATCGGTCTTCCTTGCCACTACCATCAGGACCTCACTTTCCTCCTTGTGATACCATCCGCGGGACTTCAGCAGCGTGACTCCGCGATGGAGATCGAAGGCTATGGCGTTTGCCATCTCTTCTATCTTCTTCGTGAATATCAACAGCTGGACGGACTGCTTGGAACCGGTGAGGTAAACATCCACGGTATAGCCGTTGACCCCTACCAGGATGAGCGCATATACCACTACGGCCACCTTTTCAGTGATTGGCTGCAGAGAGCCGTCGGGAAGATATGAGGGTACCACCAATGACGTAAGTATGATGATGGCATCCATCATCAGAAGCAGACGTCCCGGGGTGATGTTGCGGTACTTGTTTATTATCATCGCTATGATGTCGGTGCCTCCGGTGCTGCCTCCGTGCGTGAATGTGAACCCTATGCCGACCCCCGTGATGACGCCGCTGAATATGACGCATACGAGTTTGCCGTTCGAGCGTGCGAATTCGGCAATGAAGTCCATGGGAAGTATCTCAGGCATGAACTGGAAGGCCAGCGACGAGGCGATTATGGCATATATGGTCTTGATGCCGAAACCGCGTCCCAGCACCAGGAAGGCTATGATAAGCAGTATGGCGTTGATGGTGAAGTTCATCACACCCATGGACCATCCCGTTGCGTAATGGATTATCGCGCAGATGCCGGATACGCCGCCGCCCATCAAGTTGTTCGGGAGCAGGAACATGGTCCAGGCCGTAACGAACATAAGCATTCCGAGGGTTATGAACAGATAATCCTCTATTACTTGAAAAGTCCTTTTCCAGTTAAACTGTCCTTTCATCCGTATCCTTTTTTTTCTTGAGCCTGAATCCGCTCTTTATTTCCTCAAAGCCTTCACCGTATACGCTGGATACGGGTGTTACTGCGACAAAAGCCTTCGGGTCCACTTTCTTTATCCTGTCAGTAAGTTCGTTCATCTCGCTGCGCCGCACCAGTATCAGCAGGACTTTCTTGTCCTTCTGCGAGTACCAGCCTATGGCATTCAGGGCAGTCACTCCGCGGTCCATCTTCTGGTTGATGTAGTCGGCAATCTCCGCGTAATGCTCTGAGAACACTATTATCTGAACCGAAGACTTCCGTCCCAGCATTATGTAGTCGAGGCCGAGAGAGAACACAATAACGGCAAGATAACCGTAAATCATATCGTCTATCGTCTTGCCGGGAACCAGCATTATGGAAGCTATTATGACTATGTCCAGTATCATATATACCCTCCCGAGGGATATCGTCCAGAATTTGTTGACTATCATTGCAATGATATCAGTTCCACCCGAACTTCCACCATAACTGAGAAGTATTGATATGCCTACGGCCTCCATCAATGAAGCTATAATTGGAATCATTATTCCGTTTCCTTCCTTCAGAACCAGCGGAGGCAGGTTGAAATAGGGCAGTATGTCAAGGAACAGGGTTATCATTGCAAGCGCATAAATGGTGCGTATGCCGAAGGATTTCCCGAGTATTATGAATGCGGCGATCAGCAGCAGTGCGTTGATGATACCGTACGACAGATACATGGGGAAGCCGGTACCGTACTGAATCACGGTGCACATACCCGTGATGCCGCCGCTTACTATTCCGTTGGGAATGAAAATCTGGGTCCAGGCGCTGCAGTATATCAGACAGCCCAGGGTCAGGACTATGTAGGCCCAGAAGTTTTTGAGGATTTTTTTCGTTGAAGCCATTATTGTTTGACCACTATGTTCACGATTTTGCCGGGAACGACTATCACCTTCACTATGCTGCCGCCTGCCACGTATCTGGACGTCTGCTCCATCTCACGCACCGACTTCTCAACCTCTGCCGGGCTTGCGCTCTTGGGAAGTTCGACGGTGAAACGCATCTTGCCGTTGAACTGTACGGGGTATGTGCAACTGTTCTCCACCGTGTAGGCCTCCACATATTCCGGGAATGAGGCGTAGGTAACTGAATCCTCGTGCCCCAGGGCGTGGTAAAGCTCCTCGCAGATGTGAGGACAGTAAATGCTGAGCATTATTACCAGGGGCTCGAGTATTTCCCTCTTATGGCAGTCTTCCTCCACAAGTTCGTTCATCGCAATCATAAAGGCAGCGACGGTGGTGTTGAAAGAGAAAGCCTCGGTGTCGGCTTTCACCTTGCCTATGAGCTTGTGAAGCGTCTTGAGTTCGGCGGGAGTCGGTTTGTCGGAAGTGACGCAGAACTCTCCGTGGTCATAGAACAGCCTCCACAGACGTTTCAGGAAGCGGTTCACTCCGTCTATACCCTTGGTGTCCCAGGGCTTGCTCTGTTCGAGGGGACCGAGGAACATCTCGTAGAGGCGCAGGGTGTCGGCTCCGTAGTTGTCGCATATCATATCCGGATTCACCACGTTGAACATGCTCTTGCTCATCTTCTCTATGGCCCAGCCGCAGATGTATTCGCCGTTTTCGAGTATGAACTCGGCATCCTTGAAATCGGGCATCCAGGCCTTGAAGGCTTCGGTGTCCAGCCTGTCGTTGTGGACGATGTTCACATCCACGTGTATCTCCGTAGTCTTGTAATCGTCCTTAAGACCGTATGACACGAAGGTGTTGGTGCCTATGATACGGTATACGAAATTGCTGCGGCCCTGTATCATACCCTGATTTATCAGCTTCTTGAACGGCTCTTTCTCAACCACGTAACCGAGGTCATAGAGGAACTTGTTCCAGAAGCGGGAATAAATCAGATGACCTGTGGCGTGTTCCGCGCCGCCTAGGTAAAGGTCCACGTTGCGCCAGTATCCGTCGGCGTCGCCTGAAACGAGGGCTTTGTCGTTGTGGGGATCCATATAGCGCAGATAATATGCGCTGCTTCCCGCGAAGCCGGGCATCGTGCTGGTCTCGAGCGGATAACCCTTGTATGTCCAGTTTTTGGCCCTTGCCAAAGGCGGCTCGCCGGATTCCGTGGGCTTGAATTCGTCTATTTCCGGCAGTGTGACGGGCAGGTCAGCCTCGTCTACAGGTGTGGGTATGCCGTCCTTGTAGTATATGGGGAAAGGTTCGCCCCAGTAGCGCTGGCGGCTGAATATGGCGTCGCGCAGACGGTAGTTGACCTTGGCGCGGCCAAGTCCGTGCTCTTCCACATATCTGATGGCTGCTGGGATGGCCTCGGCGACGGTCAGCCCGTTGAGGAAACCGCTGTTGCACATCACCCCGTCCTTCGCATCGAAACTCTGCTGGCTGACGTCGCAGCCTTCTATCAGAGGAATTATGGGCAGGTTGAACGCTTTGGCGAAAGCGTAGTCGCGGCTGTCGTGGGCGGGAACTGCCATAATTGCTCCTGTGCCGTAGCCTGAAAGTACATACTCGCTTATCCATACGGGGACTTTCTCTCCCGTGAGCGGATTGATGCCGTAACTTCCGCTGAATACGCCGGTCACCTTCCTTGTCTCGGACAGGCGTTCGCGTTCGGTTTTCTTCTTCGCCATTGCGAGATATTCTGCCACGGCCTCTTTCTGGGCCGGTGAGGTGAGTTTTTCAACCCATTCGCTCTCAGGCGCGAGAACCATGAACGTAACGCCGAATACCGTGTCCGCACGGGTGGTGAAGATGGTGACGTCGTATTCCTTGTCCCCGTTCTGAACCTTGAAGACCATTTCGCAGCCGCGGCTTCGTCCTATCCAGTTCCTTTGCATATCCTTGAGGGAATCTGTCCAGTCCAGATTCTCCATATCCTTCAGAAGTCTCTCGGCATAGGCCGACACGCGCAGCTGCCACTGCTTCATCTTCTTCTGCTCCACCGGGTGGCCTCCGCGTACGGAATAGCCTTCCTTGACCTCGTCGTTGGCCAGCACCGTGCCGAGGGCCGGACACCAGTTCACGGCAGTCTCTCCCTGGTAGGCGATGCGGTACTGCATCAGAAGGTCGGACTGCTCCTTTTCGTTGAGGCTGTCCCAGCGGCCTTCGCCACGAAGCTTCTCTATAAGGGTTTCAATGGGTTCGGCCTTGTCGGTCTCGGGATTGTACCAGCTGTTGAACATCTTGATGAAGGCCCACTGCGTCCATTTGTAATATGCGGGGTCGCAGGTGCGTATCTCGCGGCTCCAGTCGTAGCTGAAACCTATGCGGTCCATCTGGCTGCGGTAACGGTTGATGTTGTTGACCGTAGTAGTCTCGGGATGCTGGCCCGTCTGTATGGCATACTGCTCGGCAGGGAGGCCGAAGGCGTCATAGCCCATAGGGTGCAGGACGTTGAAACCGCACAGACGCTTGTATCTGGAATAGATGTCGGAAGCGATGTAACCGAGCGGATGTCCTACGTGCAGACCCGCTCCGCTGGGGTAGGGAAACATGTCCAGAACGTAATATTTAGGCTTGGAGGTGTCCTCCACTGCCTTGAAAACGTTGTTTTCAGCCCAATATTTCTGCCATTTGGCTTCTATGCTCTTGAAATCGTATTCCATAATCTTACAAATAAATCGTGCTAAGTTAGCAATTATTTTCTCTTCTTCAGCCTGAATTCCACCGGAATCGTCATTGTGCAGGCCACTTTCTGTCCGTTCATTCTGGCCGGCTTCCATTTGGGAGAGGCTTCGACCACCTTTATCGCCGCCTCGTCAAGTTCGGGGTCGATGCTGCGGGTCACGTGCACGTCCCTGACATTGCCGTCCTTCTCTATGGTGAACGTGACCAGAACCCTTCCCTGAATGCCGTCCCGTATGCTGGCCTTGGGGTATTTCAGGTACTGGTAAACCCATTTTTCCAGGAAATACGCCGGGTTGATGTTGCCCAGGAAGGCCGGAGGTACGTCGCAGTCGGCCCAGGACATGACCTTGCCGTCGGATGTCTCCTCGACGGGGGCGCTGTTGTGGAAGGCCGGCATTCCCTCACGGCAGTTGCACAGGCTGGTCAGGAAGTTGAATATGTATTCCACCTCGCGTTCCATCAGGTCATAATCCAGTATCGAAGGCGTGTCGCGCACGGTGTTGTGTTCGGGGTAGCGGCCGGTGGTGAAGAGCACCGACGGAATTTCCTGTGCATAGAAAATCTGATGGTCGGAAGGGTAGGGCTCCGTCGGAATCATCACGGGCTTTATGGGCTGAAGGGACGAGGACAGGTTGCTTATGAGCAGGTTAAGGTCTTCGTTTCCAGCGGTGAAAGCCATCAGTCCGGTGTCTCCTCCCTGACCTAGTATATCCAGGTTGATCATCGCGTCTATGCGCGAGGCATCTTTCTGGAAGGTCTGGTTGAGAAAGTGCCAGGCTCCTGCAAAGGATGAGGTGGAAGAGCCCAGACCCAGGAAAATGACGCTGCGCTTGAACAGCAGGGAATTGCGGGCTGACTGGCCGGCCACTTCCATCATCACGGCTAGCCCCGAGGCGTTGCCGTTGGCTCCGTGATATATCTGGCGGCGCTCCACTCCGTCCACTGTAAGGACATTGGAGCCTATGTTGTCCATTCTGGCGGCAACCACTATGTAACGGTCCTTCAGCGTTGCGTCATAGCCCTGGATCATACCCATTACGTTGCGCGAGACGAGCGTGTCCCCTTTGTCTGTATTCAAGCCGAATATGTCGCCGTCAGGGCCGGTGAGCATATCTATTCCCTTGGATTTCAGCGTCTCATATACGTAGGAGGCCACAGCCTTTTCCCCTTCGCTTCCGGGAGAACGGCCTTCATTCTGCGCCAGGGTGATTTCGGCCACGTGAGCCTTCATATCACGTACTATGTCCGTGTCGTCCCAGTACTGGAACAGGAGAGCGAAAAGTATGAAAAGGTATTTCATCAGTCTTTCTTCACGTATATCCAGGCATCGGAAGGACAGAGACCTTCTTTCCTGGCTTTGGTTATAAGTTCGGGGAATGCGGCCGGACTTCCGCCTCCGTCAAGGCAAACTGCATTGACTCCGTCCGGGAATCTTATCAGATATGCCCCGAAGCCTTTCGCCTTGGCTTTTTCCACTATGCGGGAGGCCGATGCGGCATTGCGGAACACTCCGACGATAATGCTGTATTTGTCTTTGACGGGCTTGGCAGGGGTACCGAACCGGAATACCGAGGACAGTTTCACGTCCATGCGCTCCAATTCCTGCAGCGCGGCCTCAGCCTTTGCTGCGGACACATCCGCAGAATCGGTCCCGGCCGTCTTTTCCGCCTTGAGCTGTTCAAGCTTCAGGGCCTTCCGTTCCAGTTCCGCACCGGTCGGCCTGCCTGCCACGCGACGCATGAAATCGCAGCCGGAGAGACATAAAATCGACAATATCAACAGTATTCTGAATACTTTTTTCATATCTTTGCACTTTATTATGCAAATTTAATATAAATTTGACACAAATTTCATAGGATGAAGAAAACTGTAACCCTGGATCCGGAAAGGACTCTCGAGATTTATGGTCCTCACAATTGCAATCTGCAGTCAATCTGCAGCTCATTTCCGGAACTCAAGGTCGTGGCCAGGGGCAGCGAGATAAAACTGGATGGAAGCAGGGAAGACATAGAGCGCTTCTGCGAGGCTCTGTACGAGGCAAGGGGCAAGACGCTGGGCACCGATACGCGTATCGGTGATGTCATTATCTATTCATCCGACGGCAAACCCATAGCAGCGCGCGGAAAGGCCCAGAAGGAGATGGTGGCCGCCTATGACAGGAATGACCTGATTTTCGCCACCGGCCCTGCCGGAACAGGCAAGACCTATATGGCCATAGCGCTGGCTGTCAGGGCGCTGAAAAACAGGGAAATACGTCGAATAATACTGACCCGCCCCGCCGTGGAGGCAGGTGAGAGACTGGGCTTTCTGCCCGGAGACCTTAAGGAGAAGCTTGACCCATATCTCCAGCCGCTGTACGATGCGCTGGAGGATATGATACCTCCCAAGAAACTTCAGGATTTCATAACGGACGGCATAGTGCAGATTGCGCCTCTGGCCTATATGAGGGGGCGTACGCTGTCATCCGCCGTCGCCATATTGGATGAAGCCCAGAACACCAATCTCGGCCAGTTGAAGATGTTTCTGACCAGGATGGGGCAGGGCAGCAAGTTCATTGTGACCGGCGATTGCACCCAGATAGACCTTCCACGCAAGGAAGACAGCGGACTCCTCAGGGGAATGGAGATCCTCGAAGGTGTGCCCGGAATAGCCGACATCAGGTTCACCAATGCTGATATAGTCAGACATCCCCTTGTGAATAAAATAGTTAAAGCCTTCGAAAACAAGTGAAATGGGTAAGGATAACCACATCATCGAGATAAACCATCTCAGCAAATCCTACGGAGACGTCGATGTCCTCAAGGATATCAACCTCTACATCAACAAAGGCGAGTTCATCACTTTTCTCGGTCCGTCTGGTTGTGGCAAGACGACGCTTCTGAGGCTTATCGGCGGTTTCGCCCATCCCGACGAAGGCAGCATAATCATGGATGGCAAGGACATTACCACCGTCCCGCCGCATCTGCGCCCGCTCAACACCGTATTCCAGAAATATGCGCTTTTCCCGCATCTGGACGTGTATGATAACGTGGCTTTCGGCTTGAAACTCAACAACGTGCCTCAGGACGAGATCGACAAGCGCGTCCGCAAGATGCTGAAGATGGTGAGCATGGCCGATTACGAGGACAGGGACATCGATTCCCTTTCCGGAGGACAGCAGCAGAGGGTGGCCATAGCGCGTGCGCTGGCAAATATGCCCAAGGTGCTGCTTCTGGACGAGCCGCTTTCCGCCCTTGACGCTAAGATGCGCAAGGATATGCAGATAGAACTCAAGGAACTGCACAAGAAGATGGGCATCACCTTCATATTCGTGACACACGACCAGGAGGAGGCCCTGACGATGTCGGACACCATAGTTGTGATGAAGGAGGGCCGCATCCAGCAGATAGGCACTCCCACCGATATATACAACGAGCCTGTGAACGAGTTCGTCGCCAACTTCATAGGCGAAAGCAACATCCTGGATGCCACGATGATAGAGGACCGCAAGGTCAATTTCATCGGACACGATTTCGAATGCGTGGACGAGGGATTCGGTAACGATACACCCGTGGACGTGGTCATCAGGCCTGAGGATATTTATATTATGAACCAGCTCAACGGAGCGCAGTTCAGCGGCCACGTGACCTCCTGCACCTTCAAGGGTGTGTTCTATGAGATTTTCGTGCAGACTGACGCCGGCTATGAGCTTATGATTCAGGACTACAACCCGTTTGAAATCGGAACGGAGGTCGGTATGCTCATCAAACCGCAGGACATACAGGTTATGCACAAGAGCTGTACGCGCAACGAGATGGACGCCGAGGTCATCGACGACACGCATCTGCGCATTTTCTCGGAGGAATTCGAGTGCAAGCCCCTGGGCGGCAAATACGAAGCCGGCGCCACTGTCAGGGTAGGTGTGAATTTCAACAAGGTGGACCTGCAGGACAACCAGGAGGACGGTATCCTGTGGGGCGAAGTCTCCAATATCCTTTACAAGGGCGACCACTATCATCTGCTCATACGCATCGATACCGGAGAGGACCTGCTGGTGGATACCAACGACATCTGGGACAAGGGTGACCTTGTGGGTATCAAGATAGCCCCCAAGGACATTAAAATCATAGGATAATGGCAGTCAAGAGGTATACCTGGAGTTATCCTTACTTCATTTTTCTGGCTGTGTTCGCCGTACTGCCGCTGGTTCTCGTGGCAGTCTATGCGTTCCAGGATTCGGGCGGGCATTTCACCTTCGCGAACATACTGCGCTTCTTCAATGATTCGGATGCCTTGAACACATTTGCCGTTTCCATTGAGGTTGCCATAGAGAACACTGCCCTGTGCCTGTTGCTGGGATATCCTGCGGCCTGGATCCTTTCCAACAGCAAATACAACCGCAGCGCGGTGACCGTCATACTTTTCATGCTTCCAATGTGGGTGAACGCCCTTATGAGGACGCTTGCCACGGCAGGCCTGTTCAACATGCTCGGCGTGAACCTGGGCAAGGGCACTTTGCTTTTCGGTATGGTGTACGACTATCTGCCGTTCATGATATATCCCATCTACAACGTCCTGAACAAGATGGACCGTTCGTATGAGGAAGCCGCAGCTGATCTGGGCGCCACTCCCATGCAGGTGTTCTGGAAGATTACCGTTCCGCTCTCGAAGGCCGGCATCATCAGCGGGATAATGATGGTGTTCATGCCAACTGTGAGTACCTTCGCCATATCCGAGTTCCTGACCAACAACAAGGTCAAGCTCTTCGGAACCATCATCCAGGAGAATATCAATTCCTCAATGTGGAACTATGGTGCGGCCCTGGCCCTTATCATGCTGGTAATCATAGGTATAACGACATTCTTCTGGAATGACGACAACAAAATGGAGGAGGAGAGCGCGATATGATAAGGAAATTCATAGCGAAGGCCTATATCTGGATACTGCTCGTAATCCTGTATGCGCCCATTGCCCTCATTGCCATTTTCTCCTTCACTGAGTCAAAGGTTCTGGGCAACTGGACCGGCTTTTCCCTCGGACTGTACCGCAATCTGGCCAACAGCGGTATGGACGGTGGCTCTTCACTGCTTTCAGCTGTGGAGAACACTCTTGTCATAGCCCTTGCCGCCGCTGTTTTCAGCACCGTGCTGGGCACCGTGGCCGCCATCGGAATGTACTACCTGCGGGGAGGAAAGCGCAAGGTCATAAACTTTATGAACAACATCCCTATGCTTAATCCGGACATCATCACCGGCGTTTCGCTTTTCCTGCTGTTCATCTTCATACATCTGACACAGGGGTACGTGTCTGTCATACTTGCACACATAACCTTCTGTACTCCCTATGTGGTACTTTCTGTCCTGCCGAAGATGGGGCAGATGAACCCGAACATATACGAGGCGGCGCGAGACCTCGGCGCAACGCAGATTCAGGCCATGCGCAAGGTGGTGCTTCCGCAGCTGGTTCCGGGAATGGTGAGCGGTTTCATACTGGCATTCACGATGAGTCTCGATGATTTTGCCGTCACCTTCTTCACACGTGGCACCATAGGACTGGATACGCTTTCCACCTACATCTACACGGATGCGCGCAAGGGGGGTCTTACGCCTGAACTGAGACCTCTGATGACCTTGATTTTCATTGCTATCCTAATACTTCTAATAATAATCAACGTGCGCGAGCAGAAACTGGCCCAAAAATCAGAACTGAAGAAATGAAAAAACTCCTTTGGCTTGCCGCGGCAGCCGCTTTGCTTTGTTCCTGCAATGAAAATCGCGAGAACGTTCTCAAAGTCTACAACTGGTCCAATTACATCGGAGAAGGTGTCATCGATGACTTCGAACAGTGGTACAAGGAAAAGACAGGTGAGGAAATAGAGGTGATTTACCAGACCTTCGACATCAACGAGACGATGCTTTCCAAGATAGAGAAGGGACACGAGGATTTCGACGTGGTATGTCCTTCCGATTACATTATCGAGCGTATGCTCAACAGCGGAATGCTGCTACCTCTGGATTTCGCGTCGCTGCCCGATTCTCTCAACTACATACGCAACAACCAGTCTCCCTATATCAGGGAAATGTTCAGCAAGATAAATCCCGACATAGACGCCAATGATTATTCAGTGGCCTTCATGTGGGGAACGACGGGTATTCTTTACAATGCGAAGTACGTCACTGATGAGGAGGCCTCCACTTGGGACATACTGCGTAATCCCAAGTTCGAGGGCAAAATTTTCGTGAAGGATGCTCCCAGGGATGTTTTCAGTCCTGTTCTGATGTACCTCAAGCAGGAAGAGCTTCGCAGCGGAGAACTCACGCTCGATGACCTTATGCAGGATTCTTCCGACGAGTCCCTGCTTGCCGTGGAGAACTATATGAAACAGGTGAAGGAACTTGTTGCCGGCTGGGAGGCTGATTTCGGAAAGGAACAGATGACCCAGGAGCAGGGCTACGTTTCCATCAACTGGAGCGGGGACGCCGTATGGGCGATAGAGGAAGCCGCCGAGGTCGGAGTTGACCTCAGGTACATTGTTCCGGAAGAAGGCAGCAACGTGTGGTTCGACGGTTGGGTGATACCCGAATACGCCCGGAACGTGAAGGCCGCCACCTGGTTCATCGACTTTATGTGCCGTCCCGACATCGCCATACGCAATATGGATGAGACCGGCTATGTTGCCGCGAACGGCGACATTTCAGTGCTCGAGAGCCAGATTGACGACAGCCTTGAACCTATAGACGTGAGCTATTTCTTCGAAGGGGCCGATTCAGTATGCGTAAGCCCCGCCCTTTATCCGGACAAGTCAACCATCGCCCATTGCGCCCTTATGCACGACTGGGGCGATGAGTCTGACAAGCTGATTGCCATGTGGGGCAGGGTCAAGGGTTCCAATGCCAATTCAATGACTCTCATAGTAATTGCAGGTGTCGTCGTTCTTGCCGTTGCCTTCGGCGTGAGCGCCAAGGTGACCAAATCA
>JAKSKP010000010.1 GCA_024401635.1 Bacteroidales bacterium | reverse complement strand
GGCTCAATACTTGATGTCCGACAGGAAAAGTGCGTGGCCGGGAACTGACTGGCCGGCGTCGGAGCGGGTGCCCTTTTCAAGAAGCTCGCTGATGTAGGAGGGCTCGTGTACGCCGCGCCCTATATCTACAAGAGTGCCTACAATGGCCCTGACCATATTGCGGAGGAAACGGTTGGCCTCGATGGTGAAGACGAGCGAGCCGTCGGAGGCCTTTTCCCAGCGCGCGCAGGTGATGTCACATATGCTTGTGGTGTTGTCCGAACCTGTCTTTTCGAAGCAGCTGCAGTCGTGCGTCCCGAGCAGCAGGGCGCAGGCCGCGTTCATCCTGTCCACGTCCATGTCATAGCGGCAATACCAGCTGAAGGCATCGCGGAAAGGGTCTTTTCTGCCGTGGATGTAATATTTGTACTGACGGCTTCTGGCGCTGAATCTGGCGTGAAAATCGTCGGACACTTTTTCTATGTCGAAAATTGCCACTTCCTTGGGCAGGATGGCATTTAATTTGTAGCAAATCTGCTCCGGCTCGAATTCGGCGTCACTGTCAAAATGCGCTACGTAACGGCTCGCGTGGACCCCGCTGTCCGTCCTGCCTGCGCCGACAACCTCCACAGTGCCGCCCAACAGGGTCGAAAGAGCATCCTGGAGGGATTGCTGGACAGAGGGGGCGTTGCTCTGGATCTGCCATCCGCAGAAAGCGGAACCGTTGTAGCACAGCGTGATTTTGTATCGCATTTTTTATTATATTTGTGACCTTATTGCAAAAGTAAAAATAAAAAACCGAAATGGATAGTGTAAACATCAAAGAATTGAACGACCGCATACAGCAGGAAAGTCAGTTCGTCGATATGCTCACCCTCGAGATCAACAAGGTCATCGTGGGTCAGAAGCATCTCGTGGAGAACTTGATGATAGGCCTGCTCAGCGGTGGACACATTCTCCTCGAAGGCGTTCCCGGTCTTGCCAAGACGTTGGCCATCAATACGCTGGCCCAGGCTGTGGATGCCAAATTCAGCCGTATTCAGTTTACCCCCGACCTTCTGCCTGCCGACGTGATAGGTACTCTCATCTACTCGCAGAAGAACGAGGAGTTCACGATACGCAAAGGTCCCGTCTTCGCGAACTTCGTGCTCGCGGATGAGATCAACCGAAGCCCGGCGAAGGTGCAGTCAGCCCTGCTCGAGGCCATGCAGGAGAAGCAGGTGACCATAGGCGAAGAGACCTTCAAACTTCCCCAGCCTTTCCTGGTGATGGCCACGCAGAACCCCATAGAGCAGGAGGGAACCTATCCTCTGCCCGAAGCCCAGGTGGACCGTTTCATGCTCAAGGTCATCGTCGGCTATCCCAGCAAGGAGGAGGAGAAGGAAATCATCAACCTCAACCTCAAGGGACAGTTCCCCAAGCCCAATGCGATACTCAAGCCCGAGGATATCATCCGTGCCCGCGAAATAGTCCGTGAGGTATATATGGATGAGAAGATAGAGAAATATATCGTCGACATAGTATATGCCACCCGTACTCCCGAGGCGTACAAGCTGGGCAAACTGAAGGACCTCATCTCATACGGAGCGTCCCCCCGTGCCAGCATTTCGCTTGCGCAGGCCGCCAAGGCCTATGCGTTCATCAAGCGCCGCGGTTACGTGATACCCGAGGACGTGAGGGCCGTCTGCCCTGAAGTTCTCCGTCACCGTATAGGTCTCACCTACGAGGCCGAGGCCGAGAACGTCACGACCGAGGAGATCGTCCAGGAGATACTCAATGCTGTCGAAGTGCCTTAACGGATAGAAGCGGATGGAAGCCAACGAGCTGCTCAGCAAGGTCAGGAAGATAGAGATAAGGACAAAGGCTCTGTCGCATCAGATATTTGCGGGTGAGTACCACTCCGCCTTCAAGGGGCGTGGTATGACTTTCAGCGAGGTCCGCGAATATCAGTGGGGGGATGACGTGCGCAATATGGAATGGAACGTCACCGCCCGTATGCGCAATCCTTTCATCAAGGTCTATGAGGAAGAGAGGGAGCTGACCGTGGTCCTGCTGCTGGATATGAGCCGCAGCGGTCTTTTCGGCAGCAGCGTGCGTACCAAACGCGAACTCATAGCCGAGATCGCTGCGGTGCTCAGTTTCTCAGCCATCATCAACAACGACAAGGTAGGCGCGCTGTTCTTCAGTTCCAAGGTGGAGAAGTTCATTCCTCCCAAGAAGGGAAGGAGCCATCTGCTGCACATCATCAGGGAGATACTCGAATTCGAACCCGAGAATGACGGTACGGACCTGTCGGAGGCTTTGCGTTACCTGACCAATGCCATCAAGAAGAAATGCACGGCTTTCGTCCTGAGCGATATGCTGGACGTGGACAGGCAGGGCAATCCCCGCTACGAAGACGCCCTCAAGGTGGCTGTGAACCGTCACGACCTGGGCGTGATACAGGTCTATGACCCTCGCGAGCGTACGATTCCTGCCGTGGGTCTCGTGCACGTAAAGGATGCGGAGACAGGAAAGGACATGTGGGTGAACAGCGACTCGAGAAAGGTGAGGACTGCCTACTCCAGATGGTTCTCGGATATGAATGCCGCCACGGAGAAGATGCTCAGGCGCTACCAGATAGATACGGTAAGCATCGCCACCGACGAAGACTATGCAAAGGGTCTTATGGCCTTTTTCCAAAAAAGATAAACCATGAAAGAAGGGATGAATCACGAACCTGAAGCTTACGTGAACCAGCTGCAGCCGCGTGACAGCATACTCATAGCGGACCAGTTGGAATATGGCGTGGACCTGCCTTCCATCCCCGCGGGCTCTACTCTCGAGCTGCCTGAAGTGGGCGAGAGTCTCTGCGATGACGTGCTGGTCGTGCGTCCGTGGGCCATCGACACCCTGAAAGTGCACAGGAAGCAGGAGACTATGGACCTGAAGGCGTCTCTGGTGGTCACATCCTTCGATGAAGGGGAATATCTGCTGCCGGGCATACCGGTGGCCGTCCACCGTCCCGACGGCAAGGTCGACACCCTGCAGTTCAAGGGCCAGGACGTGCTTTACTGCACCATACCCGTGGATACGGCCAGTTTCAAGATACACGACATAAAGGGTCAGATGCGCTATCCGGTGACTTTTATGGAACTGCTTCCCTGGATAGGGGGCTTCCTGCTGCTTGCCGCTCTGGCTGCGGCCGCCGTGTATTTCTGGAAGAAGCATATGCGCAAGCTGGAGGAAGCCGCAAGGCACGATCCTCCGCACATCGTTGCTCTGCGCAAGCTGGATGCGTACCGCGGCGACAAATACTGGGCCGCTCCCAGACAGAAGGCCTTCTACAGCGGCGTGACCGATGCCCTGCGCGAATATATGTGCGCAAGGTACGGCATAAGCGCGATGGAGATGACCACGGCCGAGATATTCCAGGCGCTTAAGGATTCCGACCTGCCGGAAGACCTGAAGACGGAGCTCAGAGACCTGTTCGAGCGCTCGGATTACGTGAAATTTGCCAAATATGTGGCTACGGACCAGGAGAATGCCCTCGTGCTGCCTCTCGGCGTGCGTTTCGTGACCACAACGTATCAGGAAGACATAAAGGAGGAAAGCAATGTTCTTTGAGTATCCCGGACTTCTGTGGCTTCTTGCAGTGCCTGCCGCTATGGTGCTGCATTACCTGTATCTGGAACTGCGCGGACGCAACCCTCACGTCAGGGTGTCCACGATAACTCCCTGGAAAGCCGGCGGCCTCGACTATATGGCCGTCGTCAGACATATTCCCTTCGGCCTCCGCATACTGGCCCTCACAATGCTGGTGATTGCGCTTGCCCGTCCCCGCAGCAGCGAGGAGGTGGAGAAGGTGGATACGGAAGGAATCGACATAGTGATGGCCATGGACGTGTCCACGTCAATGCTGGCCAGGGATTTCACTCCCGACCGTCTGGAAGCGTCCAAGGACATAGCGATAGAATTCATAGCCCAGAGGCCGTCTGACCGTATGGGTATAGTTGTGTTCGCCGGCGAGAGCTTTACCCAGTGCCCCCTGACCACGGACCGCGCGACTCTGATAAACCTGATGAAGGAAATCCAGACCGACCTTATCGAGGACGGAACCGCCATAGGGAACGGACTTGCCACCGCCGTGGCCAGGATGAAGGATTCCGACGCCAAGAGCAGGGTGGTCATACTCCTTACCGACGGTGTCAACAACCGTGGCGAGATAACCCCCCAGACGGCTGCCGAGATTGCCAGGACCTATGGAATACGCGTTTACACCATAGGCGTAGGTGCAAACGGCGTGGCCCCTTATCCGGTGATGACTCCCTGGGGTATGGAGGTCAGGAATATTCCCGTCGAGATAGACGAGGCGCTGCTCAAGGATATAGCGGAACAGACCGGAGGCCGGTATTTCCGTGCCACGGACAATGCCAAGCTGATGGAGATTTACGAGGAAATCAACAAGATGGAGAAAGTCAGGACGACGTTTGATTCCTTCCCTGTATACAAGGAACTTTTCCCGAGGTATGCGCTGATTGCCCTGATAGCCTTCCTGCTGGAAATACTTCTTGTCGTCCTGATCAGAAAAATGCCGTAGTATGTTGTATTTTGCAAATCCCGAATACCTGCTTCTGCTTCTGCTCGTACCTGTCATAATAGCCGGATACGGGTTGCTCAGGTATATGCGGTCGCGCCGCGTGGCAAAGTTCGCCGACAGGAATTCGGCGGCTGCGCTGATGCCGTCATATTCCGGGGCCAAGGGCTGGATTAGGACCATACTGTTCGCCGTCGCTTTCGGCTCATTCGTTCTGGGCATCGCCCGTCCCCAGATAGGCGCCAAGCTTTCAGAGCGCAAGACCAGGGGCGTAGAGGTGATAATATGCCTGGACGTTTCCAATTCGATGCTTGCCCAGGACTATTCTCCCTGTCGTCTGGACAGGGCCAAACTGGCGATTTCCCGTTTTGTGGACAAACTGAACGAAGACAGGATAGGCCTCATCGTATTCGCCGGCCAGAGTTTCGTACAGTTGCCGGTTACCACGGACTATGTGTCCGCAAAGATGTTCCTAGGCAGCATAGGCACCGATTCCGTTCCCGTACAGGGCACTGCGATAGGTGACGCCATAAGGACGGCTGTCCGCGGGTTCAGCGCCCAGAGCTCCAAGAGCCGGGTGGTGATAGTTATCACGGACGGCGAGAATCACGAGGACGATGCCGTTGAGGCCGCCCGCCAGGCTGCGGAGGCCGGAGTTAGGGTGTTCACGGTCGGGGTAGGGTCGCCAGAAGGCAAACCCATCCCTATGGGCGGTGAACTCCTCAAGGACAAGGATGGCAACATAGTCGTTACAAAGCTGGACGAAAAGACCCTTCAGGAGATAGCCGAAGCCGGAAACGGAGCATACGTGCGCGCCGGCAACGGGGAATTCGGACTCAATCCCATAATCGACGGGATACGCAGTATGGAAGCCGAGGAACTTTCTTCGGTGGTGTTCGAGGAATTCGACGAACAATATATGTATTTCTTTGCCTTCGCCCTGCTTCTGCTTGTCATCGAAATGCTGATAGGCAGCCGCAAGCCGAAAATCAGGCTCTTTACCGTGCTGCTTCTGGCGGCGACCTCCGTGCAGGCTTTCGGTCAGGCTCCCGCCGACCGTCGTGAAGTGCGCAGGGGCAACCGTGATTTCCGCCGTGACAATTACAGGGAGGCGGAGATAGATTACCGCAAGGCTCTGGTCAAGGACAGCACATCCGTAGCCGGAAACTATAATCTTGCGAACACCCTTTACAGGATGGAGGAGTACGACGATGCCAAGCAGTTCATAGAGACTGCCGAGAACGGCGTGGAAAACGCGGACGTATTCTACAACAAGGGGGACATCGCCCTGCAGAACAAGGACTACAACACGGCCGTGGAGTCGTTCAAGCGCGCCTTGCTGCTGAATCCGGGTGACGTTGACGCCAAGGAGAACTACATCTATGCAAAGAAGATGCTTGAGAACCAGCAGCAGAATGGCGGCGGCAACGACAACCAGAATCAGGACCAGAACAATCAGAATCAAGATCAAAACCAGGACCAGAACAAGGATCAGAATAACGATCAAAACAATAATCAGGATCAGAACAAGGATCAGAATCAGGACCAGAACCGGAACAACCAGGACCGGGACAATCAGAATCAAGACCGGAACGACAACCGTAACCAGAGTCAGCAGCCACAGCTGAGCCCCCAGGCGGCGCAGCAGATGCTCCAGGCCATAGAGGCGAAGGAAAAGGAGACTCAGGACAAGGTCAAGAAAGAGGAGGCCCTGAGGGCGAGGTCCCGTCAGAAAGAGAAAAATTGGTAGTCTTCCAGAATGAAACGTTTAATAGCCATATTGCTTCTTTTGACCGCGGCAGTGACCGTGAAAGCGCAGATTAAGGTGGATGCGCCGGGTGTCGTCGGTCTCAACGAACAGTTCAACATAACCTTCACGCTTTCCGAGAAGCCCGCTTCATTCGAATGGACGCCGGGTGATGCCTTCCAGCTCGTATGGGGGCCGCAGACCGGTCAGAGCACATCCATCTCCATCGTCAACGGCAAGACCAGCAAGGAGTCCAAGTACACTTATACCTACGTTCTGCTGCCCCGCAAGGCCGGAACTTTCTCACTTCCCGCCGCCCACGCGGTGACAGGTGGGGATGACGTCTATTCCAAGGCTCCAAGAATCGAGGTGGTGAGCGACGGGGGCGGAGCCGCGCAGGCGGGCGGAGGCCAGCAGTCCACGCAGGAGGACAGTCAGCGCGAGCCTTCGAACGGCAGCCAGCCGGCCCAGCAGAGCGACATATTCATGCGCTTCAGCCTTTCCCGTACGTCCGCTGTGGTGGGTGAGCCGATAACCGCCACGCTGAAACTGTTCACACGTGGCAGCATAGCCGGATTCGAGGATGCCAAGTTCCCTTCCTTCAATGGCTTCTGGGCACAGGAAGTCGAAGCGCCGCAGAACATAGAGTTCCGTCGCGAGAGCCTGGACGGCAAGATATACAACACCGCCGTGCTGCGCCGCTGGATACTCATACCCCAGAAATCGGGAGTTATTTCCATAGATCCCGCGGAACTGGTGTGCCTCGTGCAGCAGCGCGTCTCCACCGGTGGCAACAGCATATTCGACGGCTTCTTCGACGATTATCAGACCTTCCGGAAGCGCGTGCTGTCATCTGCCTACAAGGTGACTGTCACCGCCCTGCCTTCCGGTGCACCCGCATCGTTCTCCGGCGCGGTGGGCAAGTATACCATATCTGCATCCCTGGGCAAGGATTCTCTCAAGGTTCACGATGCGGCTTCTCTGACCATTACCGTCAGCGGCAAGGGCAACGTTGCCCTGGTGTCGGCCCCCAAGGTCAAATTCCCGCCCGACAGCGAAGTGTATGACGTCAAGACTTCCGACAAGATGGATGCAGGCAGCGGCGGAACCTCCGGAACCAAGACTTTCGAATATCCTTTCATTCCCCGCAGCCACGGAGATTTCGAGATAGAGCCGATAGAGTTCAGCTATTACGACATAAGCGCAAGGAAATACGTCACCCTCCGGACCGAAGCCATAAAGTACAGCGTCAAACCCGGTGAGGGAGGCAGCTACGTTCCCGAAGGCGGAGTAAACATACCGGTATCTTCCCGCAAGGACGTAAAGAATCTGTCCGAAGACATACATTATATAAGTACCAAACTGCCAGAACTGTCATCGGAGAGCAGTTTCCTCGTGGGCACGGGCCTGTTCATATTCCTGGCTCTGGTCATTGTGGCGCTTGCCGCAATCTGCTATGTCCTTGTGTCCAGACTGCGCAGGGAACGCGCCGACGTGGCGCTTGTCCGCACCCGCGGAGCCTCGAAGGCGGCAAGGAAACGTCTTGCGATGGCGAATTCCTATCTGGCCAAGAACCTTTATTCCGCTTTCTACGAGGAACTGCACAAGGCCCTCTTGGGCTATGCGGGCGACAAGCTCAACATAGGCGCCGCCGACCTTTCCAAGGAAAGCATAGCGTCAGCCTTCGAAGCAGCAGGCGCTCCGTCCGAACTGATCGGTGAGTATACCGCCATACTCGACGTGTGCGAGTTTGCCAGATATTCTCCTGACGGAGGCAACGCCGCCATGAAGGAGTCATATGACAAGGCGGCCGAAATCATATCATCACTTGATGCCAATATGAAAAGACAGACAGGTGCGCACGCGCGCAAACTTATGATACTGGCCCTTCTGCTGGCCCCCGGTGCTGCCCTTCACGCCGGACAGAACGAATATGTGGACTCCTTGTGGACTGCTGCCGTCAGTTCATATGCCGGCGGCGACTATGCCGCAGCGGCCGACACTTTCACGGCCATAGAGGCCCTCGGCCTTGCAAGTCCGGAACTGTACACCAACATCGCCGATGCCAATTTCAAGCAGCGTAACGTAGCAAATGCAATATTGTACTATGAACGCGCCCTCAAGATGGACCCTTCCTACAAGGATGCGAAATACAATCTCGAGATAGCAAGGCAGATGACCCAGGACAGGATAGATGCCGTCCCCGAGTTTTTCCTGCGCAGCTGGAGCCGCAAACTGTGCTACGCCATGCCTTCCAATGCCTGGGCCGTGCTTTTCCTTGTAATGCTCTCGCTCGGCTGTGCTCTGACAGTGATTTTCCTGCTTTCCTCCAGGTCCCTGCCCCGCCGTCTGAGCTTCTTTGCCGGCATAGCGGCATTCCTTCTTGCCGTTCCCTGCATTATAAATGCACAGTGGCAGAAGAATGATTACGAGCACAGGGATACAGCCATAGTGTTCCGTCCCGTCTGCAGCGCCAAGAGCGCTCCGTCGGGGGCCAACGACCTTTTCATACTGCACGAAGGCACGAAGGTAGATATTCTGGATACGGTAGGCGAGTGGACCAACATAGCCATCGCCGACGGCCGTGAGGGCTGGGTTCTCTCACGCGACATTACCATAATCTGATGAAGGATCCCAAGCTCACTGCTGAAAGGATGGGCCGCATATCCGTGGAGGAATATGCCAAGGCCCCTTCGAGCGGCACTGTCATAGTGCTGGACAACGTACGCAGCGCCCATAATGTCGGATCCGCTTTCAGGACCGCCGACGCTTTCA
Organism: Bacteroidales bacterium; assembly: GCA_024401635.1. GTDB lineage: Bacteria > Bacteroidota > Bacteroidia > Bacteroidales > UBA932 > Cryptobacteroides. Next base: position 34,421 of record JAKSKP010000010.1, on the reverse strand, counting down.
AGACCGACAGGGTTTATCTGTGCGGAATCTGTGCAGTGCCTCCTTCCGCCGAGATTCACAAGACAGCCCTCGGAGCCGAACTTTCAGTCCCCTGGGAACATTGCGCCGAAACCCTTCCGCTGGTGAGAAGGCTCAAGGAGGAAGGCTACATCGTAGTCGCCGTCGAGCAGACCGAGAACTCGGTCAAGTTGAACGGGTTCCGCCGCGAGGAAGACGCCAGGTATGCATTCGTTTTCGGCAACGAGGTCAGCGGGGTTGCCCAGGATGTGGTGGATGCCGCGGACTTCTCGCTGGAGATTCCCCAGTTCGGCACCAAACATTCCCTCAACGTATCCGTCTCGGTGGGTATCATTCTGTGGCAGGCTGCTGCCGGAAATATTCCAAAGTCTCTCTGATAATCGTGTCTCTGGCTTCGGCGCTGCCAACAGTTTCCAGAGGAAATCCGAAAGCAGCCACGCTGTATGTGTCAAATGCTGTCCTGACGGCAGCAGGCCAACCTGTATCGCCATAGGTCATACTGACTGTGCTGTGGCATTTCCGGCCTGAAGCCAGTCTGCTGACAGGGTGCAGGGCGTCGGGAGATTCAACGCAGTATATGGATTCGCAGGGCTTTGTAGGGAAGGATGCACCGCGGATTCCGGACAGCCCATCCACCCCGTTCACAATGCCGTTCTTAGTCCCGAACGCCCTGTGCAGTTCATAGCCCAGCACTTCGCGGGCGAATTCCGCTGTCTGGATGCTTCCTTTCACGGCCTCGGAAGGATATACCGCTCCGAATACGTCGTGGGCGATGTAGCTTCCGCTTATGATGATGTTGCACCCGTTTTCGGCATATGGAAGCAAAGCCTTCTGCAGACCGACCGGCAGTACTCCGCCGCGGGTGCCGGAGGCTGTGCCAGTGCGTACGCGGCATTCCTTTCCGCATATCAGGTCAATAGCGAAATACTGGCGGCCGTCTGCGGGATAAAGATTCCCGTCCGCCGCGCTTTCGCAGAAAGAAGCGGCGGATGCGCTGTCGAAGGCATAGCCGGCCCTGAAGGCCGACAGCCCGTGAACATACGGATAGTCGAAACTGTTGCCTGCCCTCATTCTGCCGGCATATTCGTCTCCGTTGGCCCCGAAACCGCGCTGATCATCATCGATGTAAGGCTTTGTCCTGTCAAATTCCGTCTGTCTGCCAGCATAGCTCCAATCCCTTATGTAGGGGACTCCTCCGTCCACTTCGGAATCAAAGCCGGCATATGTCGGTGTGTCGAACCAAACGGGGCCGCTTATACGGTTGAAATTGTTTACTATCAGTATCTTGCCCTTATGCTCCTGTGGCATTCCCACGGCCAGGATTTCGGACGGGAAGGAACAACCTCCATCGTTCAGGGCTACGACCTTGTACGAATGTATGTGTCCCTTCTCAACTGAAAGATTTACGCTGAAAACGCCGTTCTCCGCCTTTGGGGTCACCTTCACGCCATTGTTCCATCCTCCGTCATCCATACGCGTGAATATCCGGAAAGCCGTGGCCTTTGCCGTAGGTTCAAGCGAATCGACGCTTTCCTTCCAGCTCAGTTCCACGCCGTATCCGCCGTCTTTCGGTGCACGGGTGTCCAGCTTTGCCGAAAAATTCCTGACAGGCAGGGGCTGGACCACATAGGGACAGCTGTAACGCATTGACAGATATTTCAGTATGGCCTTGTAGCAGGAGCGTGCGGCGCTGAACTTGAACAGGGGGTCGTTGCCGTATTTCATATCCTCGAAATTCTGGTGCGAAAGCAGTTCCAGCAATACGGCAGGAACACCGGTGGTGCGGCTCTCGCTGTACGAGCGGTTGCGCAATTCCCTTCTCTGCCAATCCCTGTTCCACAAAGCCTTTATGTCATCCGTGACCTGTGTCTGCACCCAATCGGCCAGTTCACGGCTGGTTGCGCGGCTGTACCCGTTGCTGAAGGTGGTTTTGCCCTCGCATTTCAAGGTATAGATAGACAGAGTGCCGATGATGCTGTCGTCGGGGGTCACTCCCGCATCCGAATGGAAGGCCAGGGACAGGTCTATGGGAATGCCCAAGCCCTTGCCTTTGGGATTGGCCCAGGAGCCGCCGGACAGGTGTTCCACCCATTTTCCGCGGCTCATCAGGTCGTCGCGGTAATCGTGCCTGCCCTCGTTCTGACTCCATACTTCCTCGGGGATTCCGCTCCACTGCATGAAATATCTCGCGCCTTCGACGTTGCGGGGCATTCCCGACAGCAGGGTGTCCGCGCCTTCCGGCCCACGGGCCAGATTTCCGTATCCTCCTCCTATCCTGACAGCATCGGCCACCACGACTCCACCCTTGGATGAAATGTCGCTGAGCGAAACCAGAGGGTGACTTCCCTTGTCGAACTCATAGCTGCCCAGATATATCCAGCTGCCGCCGCCCTTGCTCTGGTCCACGTAAACATCCACGTCGCAGCCGGCTGTGTGAACCGTATAGTGCGCCCTTTCGCTGCTTTCGGGCAGGGAACGGTAAGTGACGTAAACGGCATATTCTCCGCGTGACGGCACCTCGGCGGCCCAGATCACCTTGTTTTCCCTGCCTCCCGTGCGGCATTCCCGCCATAGGAAAGTTCCCATTTCGAATGGATTCTGTCCGTCGTGATAGACGGCCGTCGTGTCTGCGAAACCGCTGCCGGCCTTTGTCCATTTGCCGGAGGCTATGACAGTACCGTGCAGGCGGGGCGAACTGCTTTCGCACGGGTCATTGTCTATTATTATCTCTTCGCTCCTCCAGTCCCTTTCGCGCGGCAGCATCACCGTGGCTCCGGCGTTCTCCAGCATCGGAACCAGGAATGGCACGACAAAGCTCTGGGTGAAAATGTCCTCCACCGTCTGGAACAGCAGAGGCCTCTGCCACTTCCATTTTCCGGCGCTGTTGTCGTAATATCTTCCGTGACTTTGCCATAGGGCTATATGCCTGCCTGACAGCCCCCGTGATGCCTTGATGCCTCTATCTACAAGGGGAGTACTCCTTACGTTCCGCACCTTTATGCCGACTCCGCTTCTGCCGTTGGAGCCTGGCTCAGTCACGGCCAGGGAACTTATGGGGCTGCCGTCCAGCAATATCCGGCCAACGGCATAATTGCCGTATTCCGCAGGCAGATTTTCTCCCAGTACCTTGCGCATCCATACATAATCGGCCGGCCTTATCGGACGGAACGAAATCTTTTCGTCGAAATGGAAATCAAGCACCCCGTTACGTGCCGTCACTTTCTTCAGTGTCGGATTGGTGACAACTCCGGTACGCTCGGAAAGAAGGCTGTCCAGGATGTGGACCGCCCCGTTGAAATCGGATTTTCTGACGGTTTTCGCCTCAAGGACAGCCACGGCTGCAAGCAGGACGATTGCAGATGTCAGAAAGCGTTTCATACCGTTGGAACAGGCCTAAAGCGCCTGCATGTCGTTCAACTTCCTGTAATAGCCGTCCCTGGCGAGAAGCTCCTCGTGACGGCCGCGTTCCACGATGCGGCCTTCGTGCAGTACAATAATTTCGTTCGCACCCTTTATGGTGCTGAGCCTGTGTGCGATGGCTATCGTGGTCCGGGTGCTTGTGAGGCGGTCGAGAGCCTCCTGCACAAGACGTTCGCTCTCGGTGTCCAGCGCGGACGTTGCCTCATCCAGAATCAGTATTTCGGGATTCTTGAGTATGGCTCTGGCTATGCTTATCCTCTGGCGCTGGCCTCCGCTGAGCTTGCTGCCGCGGTCGCCGATGTTTGTCTGGTAGCCCTGGGGCATTGCCATTATGAATTCGTGGGCGTTGGCAACTTCTGCCGCGGCCTGGACCTGTTCCATCGTGGCGTTCTCCACCCCGAAGGCTATGTTGTTGAATATGCTGTCGTTGAACAGTATCGCCTCCTGGTTGACGTTTCCTATCAGGCTGCGCAGCCCGCTTATCTTCAGGTCTCTTACGTCGTGGCCGTCTATGGTGATGGAGCCTCCGGTGACGTCGTGATACCTGGGAATGAGGTCCACGAGGGTGGACTTGCCGCTGCCGCTCTGGCCGACGATGGCAATGGTCTTTCCCTTTTCGACCTTCAGGTCAATACCGTGCAGAACCTCGCGTGAGCCGTCATAGCTGAAGGATACGCTGTTGAAGGCAATCTCCTTTTCGAAACCCTTGACGTCCACGGCATCGGCCTTCTCCTTTATAGGGTTCTCGGCGTTCAGAATCTTATCTATGCGCTCCATCGATGCCAGACCCTTGGGTATCATATAACCTGCGCGGGTGAAGTCCTTCAGAGGCTGCAGCACGCTGTAGAGTATAACCATATAGAAGATGAAGGTCGGAGCGTCAAAACTGCTGTGGCTGCTCAGTATCTGCCATCCTCCGAACCACAGTACAATCATCACCATTGCGGTTCCGAGACATTCGCTGACGGGGTGTGCGGCGCTCTGGCGTACCGCAACCTTGTTCGTTGCCACCCGGAAATCCTCGGCTATGCCGCCGAAACGTGCCTTCATCTTGCGCTCGGCGATGAAGGCCTTGATGATACGCAGGCCACCCAACGTCTCGTCGAACACCGTCATCGTGTCACTCCACTTGCTCTGGGCGAAAAGCGAATCCTTCTTCAGCGTCTTGCCAAGGGCGCTTATGGCCCAGGCCATCACGGGCACCACGCATATGGTGAAGAGGGTGAGCTGCCAGCTGATGTACAGCAGAACCCCGAAATATCCTATTATCATTATGGGGTTCTTGATCAGCATATCCAGGGAACTTGCGATGGAATTCTCCACCTCGTTCACGTCACCGCTCATTCTGGCTATGATGTCACCTTTCTTCTCGGAAGAGAAATAACCCAGGGGCAGACCGAGTATCTTGTTGTAAACGGAAACCCTTATGTCTTTCACTATGCCAGTGCGCAGGGGGACCATAACTGCCGAAGCCCCGAAATAACAGCTGCATTTCAATACGGTCATCCCTATCAGGAATATGCCCAGCCACATAAGGGTCACGGATGCTCCGTAAATCTCTATGGTGCGCGTGACGGTGTAGTAGAGATTGCTCATGAGTTTCTCCTTGAAATCCACGTCTGCGGTATCCCAGGGTATGAAATTATAGACCGTGTTGTCCACCTTGAACAGTATGTTCAGTATGGGGACTATCAGCGAGAATGAGAAGACGTTGAATATGACCGACAGCAGGTTCAGCAGCACGGAACCCACCAGGTATTTCCTGTATGGCTTTACGAAGCGTTTAAGCAGAAGACTCAATCCTTTCATACTACAAATATAATCTTTATCCGACTAAATTCAAATCTGATTTGCATATTCAGCCATTTACATTTAACTTTGCTACAATGTCGCTGCACGGACATATTCTGAAGGCTTTCCTGCGCCTTCTGGGCAAACTGCCTCTCCGGGTCCATTACGCCCTCGGGTCGTTCGTCGCCTTCCTGGCGGAGAACGTTCTGCATTACCGCAGGCAGGAGGTGGCCATAAACCTCGCCCGCAGCTTCCCCGACAGGAAATATCCCTGGCTCAGGGAACAGACCCATCTGTTCTACAGGCATTTAGGTGAAATCATAGCCGAGACCGTATGGTTCGGCGCCTGCCGCGGCCCAGAAAGGCTCAGGCGCGGAGATATATGCGAGGTGGTCAATCCGGAAGTCCTGCAGCATCTTTACGACGTGGCCCCTTCAGTGCTGGTTATGTACACCCATTGCGGCAACTGGGAGCTTCTCGGCGGTCTGGAATACTACAACGTTTCCGGCGCCCCCTTCCCGGTCAGGGGAGAGAGACTCTGCGTCGTGTACAAGAAGCTTTCAAGCAAGGCCTGGGACAGGATTATGGCGGACAACCGCATGGCTCCTCTTGTCAACAGGGAAGAGCTTACCGGCTATGTGGAAAGCAACGACGTGATGCGCTACGCGCTCAGACACCGCGACGAGAAGCTGGTCCTCAATTTCAATACCGACCAGAGCCCTTACAATTCCACCAAGGCAAAGGTGGACCTGGAATTCCTGCACCAGCCCACAAGGGCTATGACAGGCGCGGCTTCCCTGGCTTCGCATATGGGCTACAGCGTTGCCTATATGAGTATGAGGCGCATACGCAGGGGACACTATCAGATAGAGTACACCCCTATCTGTGAAAATGCCTCGACGATGACTCCGGAGGATATCACCAGGCAGTATTATGCTCTGCTCGAAAAAGACATAAATGCCCAGCCCTTCAACTATCTGTGGAGCCACCGCAGGTGGAAGGACGATGTGACCCTATGAGAAAGCTCCTTAAGTATCTGCAGCCGCTCGGCTCCGTGGTGTGGAACATAGCGCTCGTTATGGTGCTGTACCTGCTCTGCAGACTGGTCTTCACAATCGAGAACTGGAGCCTTTTCCCCGGCTTGGATGCCTCCAGGGCCGCTTATCTTTTCAAATCTGCATTCAAGTTCGATCTTTCAGCGATACTCTACACCAGCATAATCTACATAGTGATGGCTCTGCTTCCGTTGCGCTGCAGGGGGTGCAGATGGTATTCGCTCACGGCAAAGACGCTGTTCGTCGTTCCCAACTTCATCGGCATAGTTGCCAACCTTGTGGACGTCGCATATTTCCCTTTCACCGGAACGCGTACCAATGCCACCGTGTTCAACGAATTCGGCAACGAGAGCAACTGGGTGCAGATCATACTCCCGGAAATGGCAAGGCACTGGTATCTGTTCCTGCTGGGAATTGCTTTCCTGGCTGCCCTGATAATCCTGTACAGGGATTTCCGTACGGACAGAAAATGCAGCGTGGCCTATTACCTGATACACACCGCCATATTGCTTGCGGTGGTATATCCGCTGATAGGGGGGCTTCGCGGCGGCTTCGGTGTCACTGTACGGCCCATTACCCTGATTGATGCGCAGATGTACGTCAAGTCTCCTGTCGAGACGGCAATAGTTCTCAACACCCCGTTCAGCATATACAGGACAACGGATCAGACCCGCTACGTCGTGCCGGAATACTATGAATCCGAAGATGATATGCCCGAGGGATTCAGCGCCGTGCACCGTCCCGATTCTTCCGCCGTCTTCACTCCAAGGAACGTGTGCGTGATAGTTCTGGAGAGCTTCTCCGCCACGTTCAGCGAATTCCTTACCGCCGGGCACGGCACCCCCTATGAAGGCTATATGCCTTTCCTTGACTCCCTGTCACGCGAGTCGCTGTGCTTCCGCTGGTCCTTCGCCAACGGCAGGAAGAGCATCGAGGCCCTTCCATCGATATGCTCCAGCATTCCCTCCCTCATCGAGCCCTACTTCCTGTCACCGTATTCGACCAATTTCGTATCCGGCATCGCCGGTGAGCTTTCCCGCCACAAAGGCTATCACACGGCCTTCTTCCACGGGGCCCCGCGCGGCTCCCTCGGGCTTGCCGGGTTCACCAACATCTCCGGTTTCGATGCACAGTACGACAAGGAGACCTTCAACGACAATTCCTGCTTTGACGGCACCTGGGCCATATGGGACGAGCCTTTCCTGGACTATTTCAAGAAGGAGATCGACGGTTTCAGCGAGCCTTTCGTATCGGCTGTGTTCACTGCTTCTTCACACCATCCCTTCGTCATCCCGAAGGAGTACGAAGGCAAGCTCAAGAGCGGTGACATCCCTATGTGCGCCTGCGTGGGCTATACCGATATGGCTCTCAGGAAATTCTTCTCCCAGGCACGCCGCTCGTCCTGGTTCGACAACACCATATTCGTCATTTCTGCGGACCATATGGGCATAACCAATCACGACGAATACAAGACCGCGTACGGCCAGTTCGAGATACCGATGATCATCTACGACCCTGCCGGCGGGCTCAAGGGATACCGTGACGGCATAGCCCAGCAGATAGACCTTATGCCCACGCTGCTTTCCTATATGGGCTACGACAGACCCTACATAGCCTTCGGATGTGACCTTCTCTCCACTGCCGACGAAGATACCTGGGCCATAAACTATACCAACGGCATCTTCCAGTTCTATATGAACGAATGGTGCCTGCAGTATGACGGCCGGGATTGCGTGGGACTGTACGACTACAGGAACGACCGTATGCAGGAGCGCAACGTCCTGGAAGAGCATCCCGAGGTCGTCGAGTATATGCTGCCTCCGCTTCAGGCCGTGATGCAGCAGTACATTTCGCGGATTGTGGAGAACCGTCTGGTGTACGACGCCGACTAGATGCAGCCGGAGAAGCGTTCGGGGATACTTACCACGATTTCCATATTCAGCATCGAGGGCCTGTTAAGCTTGTAGACAGGCCTGAACCATCTCTGTATGAAGCGGGCTGTGGGAAGGAATTTCTCTCCGTTCTTCACCTTTTTGCAGGAAGTCACCAGGTCTATGGCCTTGCGCCTGAACTTCAGGTGCTTCTCCCAGCCGGACTTGCGCAGGTCGGCCGAAGCGAATTTTTCCGCAATCATTCCGGCGTCGAAGCAGCCGAAATGGAACATATACAGATGGGGGTCTATGTGGTAGTTGTGGCCGCGTATGCGGTGGAATCCCACACCCCAGCGCACGGGTTTGGTAATCACGCAGGGCTTGGTGTAATCGGGATTGAGTATGGCGAAATGCCTTTGTTTCAGTATGGGGAGCGAAGGGTCGTACGCGCCCTCGACGTTCTCGTTCTGGGCCACGTCCAGACCAAGGCCCGAAAGGGATGTCCCTATCCTTATGGAGGACAGGTACTCGCCCAGGTTCATTCCCAGTTCGGGATCCACCACCAGATACTCGTCGGCATCGCAGCCTATGACGATATCATAGTTTTTCAGATGCTCGGCAGCGCGGTCTGACAGGAAGGCAAGTCTGCCGGGTTCGGCCTGGTCGATAATCCCGGCAATTTTTTCCACGGGGATTATGTTCACCTTGCCGCTGGGGTCCGAAGGGACATCCGAGTCCAGACCGTCGAGATATATGAAAATGTTTTCGTAACCTATCTGCGGCCCGTAGAAACCCATCCATTTCTCCAAAAAGAAATTGTCGTTACGGGCCATGGTTATGAGGCATATCCTTTTCATTTCACCTTCTCCTGTTTCGTGTATTCCAATATCCTGTCCACTATGCCGCTGCCCTGCGAGAACTTGCGTGCGAAAAGGCAGGACGAGTTTGTTAGCATCTCGTAGTCACCGTCTTCGAAAACCCAGGGATGGCGCACGCTGGGTCCTCTGGTCCAGTCCGTAAGACGCAGGTTGCCGAGATCCTCGGCCATTCCGGCATACTCTTCGCCGGGTCTCCAGCACTTCTCGAAGAAAGGCGAGTTCCATACAAGTGTCTGCAGGAAAATCTCGTCGCAGTTGCAGCGGTGGTCGAAAACCTTGCGTATCCACTCCTTCCTTTCCACCACATATTCAGCGAGGGCCTCGGTGATGCTGAACCAGTTGGCTCCGTACCTGTAGTCCACGTCCCTGCAGTGGCCGAACCTGAACGCGGTCTGTATGCCTTTGAAAACGCAGTTGGCGAGGTTGGCGAAGAAGTTCAGGCCGTGTTCTGCGAAGGGGGTGTACACGAAACGCGATGGCGTGTTCTTCTTCATTTTCCAGAAGGATACCAGTTCCTTGCCGGCGTTCCTTTCGAAGAAATCGTGTATGTAATCCTGCGACTTGATGGGCAGGTCCACGCCTGAAAGCAGATGGTAGTATGAATGATGACCCTTGGCCAGAGCCGTCTCCAGCAATATCAGCTCCGCCCATATCTGCGAGGGACCGCCCCAATGCGTGGGAATTCTGTCCGTGAAGTACAGTCCGGCACGCTTGCAGTGCAGCTGCGCATAGGGAACGTCCGCCTTTCGTGCATCTATGTGCACGAAAATGTCGTTGCGCTCGTCGTCCAGCGCCTCCAGAAGCTTGCCCAACAGCCCGAATGAAGCGTGGGCCATTATGAGATATGCGTGTTTCTCCATATTGGCGTGCGTGTTATACAAGGTCCTTGAACCTGTCGGGAATCCTTACCACTATGCGCAGTTCGAACATCGCGGGCTTGTTCAGGGCATAGGGCGGGCGTATGCAGGTCTGGCATATGCGGGCGAAGGTCGTCCACCTGTCAAAGTCGAGGGCCGGCAGGTTGGTGGCGTAGCGTATGGTGCGGGAACGTTTCTTCATATGCTTGCCCCAGCCCTGGCTCAGACGGTCCTTGTCGCTGAAACGCTCCTCGAGCCTTTTCTTGTCGAAATAGCCGAAGTGGAAAAGGAAGAGGTCCTTGCATATATGGAAATTGTGACCCTTGATGCGGTGGAAGCCCGATCCCCATATGCAGGGCTTGGCCACTATGGACGGCTTGGTGTAGCGCGTTCCGATCTGGGCATAATGCCTCTGGTGCAGGAACGGCTCCTTGTCGGTAATGTCGCCTTCCTCTCCCAGCTTCTGCCCGAAATCCAGTCCGAGAGGGGAGATGCTGGTGCCTATGGAAACGTCGCTGAGAAACTCCGGCAGGGTTTTCCCAACCTTCGGGTCCACTACGATGAATTCGTCAGCATCCACGCCTATCACCATATCGTAACCGTCGGCAAGCAGGGCTGCGGCCTTGTCCGAAAGGAACTTGAGCCTTCCCTTCTCGGCCTCTATCACCTGATGGCCTATCTTCTCCTCCGCTCTGGCATTGGTGCCCTCGCAGAAGGGGGCTATGACCTGGTCCTTGCCGTCGAAATAAATGTAAAGATTCTCCTTGCCGAGCTGTCCTCCGTAGTACTCGACCCATTTCTTCAGGTAGAAGTCATCGTTGCGGACCATTGTGACAGCCGCGATTCTTTTCTCAGCCATATATTACATCAGTTTTTCTATAAATCTGAACATCAGCACGATACGCCTGCACAGCACAGCCGTGTCAATCGTTTCGGGTTTGTCCTTGGGGCTGTTGTTGTTATCGGTGATGCCGGAAGTGAACATCACCGTGGGTATGCCGGCATCTATGAAATACCTCCTGTCTCCCAGCCTGTAGAACGCCTTGGTGAAGTTCTCGCTGCCGTAGTAGCTTTGGCAAACGTCCAGATTGCATTCGTAGAAACGGTTGCACTGGTCCAGAACGTTGCGCTGCCTCAGGGGCAGGCTCTGGACGCCGAGCGCTATCACATAATCCTTCCTTCCGGAGTTGACGGGGGAGAGCGTGCAGCCTGTCTGGTCTATGTCCACCATCAGCGAGATGTCCTCCGGACCGATTTTCCGTCCCGTGAGCGGGTCCTGGTACTTTCCTGTGCAGATGTCATCCCAGAATACCTGCGAACCTATGCGCCCGTCAATGTACTTGTCGAACGCCACGAAGATTATGTTGCTGCGGTACAATATATGGTCATCCCTCTGCCTTCTGAAGGCATCGGCGATGGCCAGCATTGCGGCCACTCCGGAAACGTTGGCGTCAGCACCCGGGTACAGTATGCCGTCTATCATTCCCAGATTGTCGTAGTGTGTGCCCACCACTATGTATTTCCTGTCTTGAAGGGAACTGAAACCCTCCAGCATTCCCATCACGTTCTCGCCTCCGGTGAACTCGTTGGAGAAATGGTGACTGTAACCCTCTCCGATGGCCAGAAGCCCGCTCTGCCTCATCCTTTCCGCTATGTGCTCTGCGGAAAGCCTTGTCCTGGCATAGGCGGACGGCGCACCGGCCACCTCCTCCGAGCACAGGCGGGCGATGTCCGCAGCGACGCTTTCCTCTGAAGGATAGCTGTCCAGACTGGCCTCACGCAGAGTCCAGAGGCCCTGCGCGTGAAGGCCGGCCGTCAGGCTCAGCGACAGCAGGACAAGATATATGCGGACGTTTCGGAGCATGGTGACGCAATAGAATGCGAAGTTACTAAAAAATCAGCCGTTTTTGTTTATCTTTGCAAAGATATGCATTTCAGGACGAAATTCCTTGTCAGGCTTGCCTTGATTCTTGCTGCAATGCCCGTTGTGGCCCCTGCGCTCCATGCCCAGTGGGACAAGGACGTCTTTTCCCTGCGCGGCCGCCACGCCCTGTCCGAAGGCAGGTATTCTCTGGCGATAGAGAACTTCAACGTGCTCGCCTCGCTGGACACCACCGACTACTGGACTTTTTTCTTCCGTGGCATAGCGAAATACAATCTCGGTGACCTCAGGGGCGCCCAGAAGGACTTCAACACCTCCGTGCGCCTGAATCCCGTTTTCACCAACGGCTACCACTACAGGGCCATAACCGAGAGCCGTTTCGGGAAATATGACGAAGCTTTCCGTGACTATGAGAAGGCCATATCCCTCAGACCGGGCTCCGAAGGCCTGTATTACTCCAGAGGCGTGACCTACTTCCTCAGCCAGCAGTTCAACAAGGCGGTGGACGATTTCAACCGCTATATACGCCGCCAGCCCAAGGATCCCTCGGCCTACCTGAACAGGGGAGCCTCGCTGCTTTTCCTCGGGGACACCACGGCGGCCTTCAACGACTACAACAAGGCCATAAAGCTCGACCGCTTCGATGCGGAGGGTTATGTGCGCCGGGGCAGGCTTTATGCGGCCTGCGGCCGTCTCAAGGAGGGTATAGCCGACCTCGACAGGGCCATAGAACTGGACAAGGACAACAGTTTCGCGCTTTTCAACAGGGCGCTTATGCTGTATGACAACCACGAATACGTTCCCGCGATGAACGACCTGAACAGGGTTCTGGAGCAGGAACCCGGCAATGCGCTGACCCTGTACAACCGGGGCCTGATAAAGGCCCAGGTGGGAGACCTGAACGGGGCTCTGGAAGATCTGGACAGGGTGGTGAACATCAATCCGGAGAACGTGCTGGTATATTTCAACAGGGCGGCCATCTTCATCGAGATGGGACGCTATCAGGATGCCCTGGAAGATTATGACAAGGCCATAGAACTCTATCCCGACTTCGCCAAGGCCTATATGAACAGGTCCTATGTCAAGAATCTGCTGGGCCGCACGAAGAGCTCCAGGGAGGACTACAACACCGCCCAGCGCAAAATCAGCGAATACAGGGCCAAGAACGTTTCCGAGGCGGGCTCGTTCGCGGACACCACGCGCAAGTACAATAGTCTGATAGCTCTGGACGCCGAGTTCGCGAAGAAGGACTTCAACGACGAAATACTCCAGTACAGGGACGTCGACGTGCAGCTCAGACCCTTGTACAAGTTCGCCCTGGCCGATGCCAAGGCCGGCAACGTGGCCCTTCAGAGACGTTACGAAAACCCGGCTACGGACCGTTTCATCGGCACTTCACCCGTTCCAATCGAAGTTACCAACACTCCTTCGGGCAGCGAACACGAGCCGTCAGGCATCATAAACGACGAGCGCAGCGCCTTCCTGGCGGCGCTGTATGACTACGAAGGCAAGCAGTTCAACTCCGCGCTCGCCAACTACGACCTTGCCATTTCACGCGCCCCGTCCACGGGCCGGGATGCGGAGTATCAGGCCTTCAACTATATGAACCGGGGTGTCCTGAGGGCGGAGATGATAGACTTCATCGCGTCCATCGAGAACAATGTCCAGGTCCTGAGCATGGATGAGAGCGGCAACACGCGCGCCCGGGTCAAGGACCGCGTCAACCAGAGCTATGACTATACCGAGGCCATAGACGATATGAAGAAAGCCGCCGCCATACTGCCCTCAAACGCGTACATAATGTATGACCTTGGCAATCTGTACTGCCTCGCTTCAGACCACATATCCTCCATCAGGGCCTATACGGAGGCCATAAAGGCCTATCCCTATATGGGGGACGCCTATTACAACAGGGCTCTGGTCCAGATATATCTGAGGGACAAGGAGAAAGGCTGCAACGACCTCTCCGTGGCCGGCCAGCTCGGCGTCAAGGAGGCCTATGCCGTAATCAAGAAATACTGCGAGCAGGATGAGGTTCATTAGTTTCACAAGCGGAAGCTGCGGCAACTGCTGCTGCCTCGAGTCGAAGGACGGGATGCTGCTCATAGATGCCGGCGCCTCGATGCGCAAGGTGCGCCGCCTTATGAACGATGTCGGCCTGAATATCAATGACCTGAACGCCATACTCGTTACCCACGAGCATCTGGACCACATACGCTTTCTGGGCACCTACTGCAAATATCTGCGCCCGTCGGTATGCGCTCCGCGCAAACTGCACGGAGTTCTGGCCGCTCACACCTTCACCAAAGACTATATATCTTCCTGCCGCAACGTGCTGGAGCCCGACGTGTGGAACGTGGTGGGAGGTTTTGAAGTCAAGTGGTTCGAAGTGCCCCACGACGCTGCCCAGACAGTGGGCTACGCCATAAGGAGCGAGGACCATATGGTAGTGATAATGACTGACTTGCAGAACGTGACGCCCGAGGCCCTCGCACTGGCCTCCCAGGCGGATACCGTGATAATAGAGAGCAATTACGACCTTCAGATGCTTAAGGACGGCCCCTATACGCCAGAGCTCAAACAGCGCATACTGGACGAGGGACATCTGAGCAACGACGCCTGTGCCGAGGCCATACGCAGGATATGGCATCCCGGCCTGCGCAACCTCTTCCTCTGCCATCTTTCGGGCAACAACAATACGCCGCAGAAGGCTTATGCCTGCGCGGCACAGGCCCTCTCATCAGTGGGTGTGGAGAAGGGCAGCGTACATCTGAGAACACTTGAGCGCGGAGCAGCAAGCCCGCTGATTATCTTATGACGACAGGAACTTATGCACTTGTCACCGGAGGAACCTCCGGAATGGGACTTGAATACGTCAGGCAGTTGGCTGGACGCGGCTACAACATAGTGCTTGCCGCCTTGCCGGGGCGCAACGATGAAAACGGCAACCCCACAGGCCCGCCTTCCCCCGAGGTGATATGCTCGCTGATGGCCGCGGAATATCCCGGGCAGGACTTCCTGCCCATAGGGATAGACCTTGCCCGCACCGAATCCGCACAGGAGCTGTGCGACAGGATAAAGGCCGAGCGTCCCGACGCCTTCGTGGAGGTGCTGATCAACAATGCAGGCATACTCAACGCAAAGCATTTCAGACAGATGACCGCCCCGCAGATACAGCGTGAACTGCTGCTGCACAACTTCACCACCACGATGCTCTGCCATTACCTGCTGCCCGCGATGAAGGAACGCGGCAAGGGATATGTGCTCACAGTATCCTCACTTGCGGCCTGGACTCCTTTCCCCTTCGTCACCACCTATTCGGCGACCAAGAATTTCAACCGCACCCTCGTGCGCGGACTCCGCACGGAATACCGTGGGACCGGTGTGAAGATAGCGACGGTCTATTTCGGAGCCGTTGACACCCCTTTGTATAAACTCAAACCATCCTACCGCCGTCTGGCCCGCAGACTGAGGGTTATGATAAGCCCCGAGGAGGCTGCCCGCAGAGCCCTCAGGATGCTGTTTGCAGGGCGCAGCGGCAGTATGCCCGGTGTCGTCAATCACATAGGCCGTTTCGTGTTCGCGCTGCTCCCCAGCCCGTTCGTTTCACGAATAGACAGGAGGGTTTCCCACAGGATGGGAATCGAGGATTGATTGCGCACTGCGCATTGCGCCTCCCGGCGCACACTTGTTAGAGAGCCGTAAGCAGAAGTACCCTGCTGCTCCAGTCTGACTGTTCCCTGTTTGCCGGATAGTTCGATTTCGGAAGGTCGAGGCCGTTTTCCATCAGGAAGCGTCCGCTGAACGTCTTGCCCTCGCACTGCAGGGGCATTGCGTCAATGCGGTTCAACTCGTGTATGGTGTACTGCCTGTTCGGAGACAGTCCCGCGAAAACGGCGCGCGCGAAATGCTCATCGTGGAAATTGGCCAGCTTCCACCAGTAGTATACCGCCTTGTCTTTTTCGGGAGCGACGTACATCATCGAAGCGAAGCCCTGTCCGTCAAAAGGTGAAACTATACGGTAGATGTCGCCGAACTGGACGAGAGGACGTATGGACTTGTAGTCATTTATTACCCTGCGGCAGAAGTCCTTCTCGAACTCGGTCATGTTCTTGGGCTGTATCTCCATTCCGAGGCGGCCGCTGCTGGCCACGTCACAACGGTATTTTATGGACGTGATGCGGTGCACGGTGTGGTTGGGTGCGGCGCTGATGTGTGCGGCCATCGCTATCGCGGGGAAGAAATATGACGTTCCCCACTGCATATGGATGCGCTGAAGTGCATCGGTGTTGTCGCTTGTCCAGAACTCGTCGAACCAGGGAAGCACGCCCCAGTTGGCGCGTCCTCCGCCGCTGG
Source organism: Bacteroidales bacterium (assembly GCA_024401635.1). Lineage (GTDB taxonomy): Bacteria > Bacteroidota > Bacteroidia > Bacteroidales > UBA932 > Cryptobacteroides. The sequence goes on along the minus strand of JAKSKP010000010.1, from coordinate 18,293 downwards.
CGCAGGCCTGTATGGTAAGGTCAGGGTACTTGGCCCTGATGCGGTCGCAGGTCTTTGCGAAGCCTCTCCAGTACTCTATCTCCAGGTGGGCCTGGTTCTTGAGGTACTGGCTGCCGTATGCGCGTATGTTCATATTGGAATCCCATTTGATATAGTCTATGCTGGGATTTTCGGTCATAAGATTGTCGACGACTCCGAACACGAAGTCCTGTACGGCGGGATTTGACATATCAAGCACCAGCTGGGTGCCTCCGCGTCCATATACGTTATCCCTGCCGGGGGCCTTGAGCACCCAGTCGGGGTGAGCCTCGTACAGCTCGCTCACGCTGTTGGTCATTTCCGGCTCTATCCATATCCCGAAACGTATTCCGTGCCTGTCGGCCATCTGTACCAGCGAAGCTATGCCGCCGGGCAGTTTCTCCCTGTCGACCTTCCAGTCGCCGAGGGATGTCGTGTCATCCTTGCGCGGGTATTTCTCGCCGAACCAGCCGTCATCCATCACGAACAGTTCTCCGCCCATAGACGCGATGTCACCCATCATCTGGTCCATCCCGGCCTCGTTGATGTTGAAATATACGCCTTCCCAGCTGTTGAGAAGCACCTTCCTCTCGCGGTCTCCGTGGGCTAGCCTGTATTTGCGGCCCCATTTGTGGAAATTGCGGCTTATTCCGCTCAGACCCTCCTGGCTGAAACTGTAAGCCAGCGCAGGTGTCGTGAAAATCTCACCTTTGGCAAGGGTGTAGGGCGCATTTTCCGGGCATATGCCGGCCAGGACGTGGTGGTAGTCGCTGTCGTCCGTCTGGAAGCGGAGCTCATAGTTTCCGCCCCATTCCAGAGCCAGGCCGATTACACGTCCGCTGTTCTCCTGAGGCTTGCCGTCAAGGCTGATCATTGCCTCCGCGTGGGCGGTGTGCGAGTTGCGTACGCCGTCCAGATTCTTTATCAGCTTGATACCCCTTGTGAGAGGCTCCTGACATACCCTGCCTTCGTTGGCCCAGGTGCCGTATATGCTTGACAGCCATACGTTGCCTGTATGCACAGGCATATGCCCCGAGAAGTACTTGGTCAGGGTTACCGGCTTCCTGCCTTCGTTGCCTATTTCCGCCCAGGTCTCTATGATGTCCTGCTCGTAGTAGCTCTTGAAAACGTTCTTCACGCTGATGGGGTAGACGGGGTCCTTGCTGATGACGGTCACCGTCTGTCCGCCTTCCCATTTCTCCGTTATGACCTCGCTGACCTTCAGGTCGAGGGTCAGGCTTCCGTCTGGCTGGACCACGCTGATTGCCGTCTCGTCAGCCCCTTTCAGCCCGAAGGCCGGGTACAGGCTATTTCCGCGGTAGCCGGCGGCCGCCAGACCGTTGATGTCATCCGGGCATACGGTCGAACCGTAATAGACAATTTGCGCCTCATTGCCCTGGCGGGCGTCGATAACCAGTGTCGTGGATTTGGTGCCGAGTATGGTGATTCCGGCGAGTATGGTAAGTAACAATTTCATATTTAAATAGTTATGTCGATATTGTGGATGCCGGGTGAATAAGGTATGAAGTGCTTGCCGCCCTTGCCTGTCAGCCTGACGTTAATGTTGTATTCGGCATCCCTGAACACGCGGTGCACCTTGAACTCCCTGATGGAAGAGGGGAGGGACGGTTCTATGGTGAGGCCGTCGTAGCCTGGCTTTATGCCCAGCAGCCATTCAGTGGCCGCATACCAGTTCCAGGCCGCTGTGCCGGTGAGCCAGCTGTTCTTGCCCTCGCCGGGTCTTGCGGCGTCCTTGCCGGCCACCATCTGGCAGTAGACGTACGGCTCCACCTTGTGCAGCCTCTGGTCCCTGATGAAGGCGGGGCTGATCTTGCAATAGTGGCTCCAGGCATCCTCTGCCCGTCCGTTCACGACCTCTCCTATAATTATCCAGGGATTGTTGTGGCAGAATATGCCAGCGTTCTCCTTGTACCCCTGGGGGTATGAACTGATTTCTCCGTACTCAATATAGTATTTGGTGAAGGCGGGGTTGTTCAACACTATTCCGTGTTCGCAGTCCATCATCTTCTTGACGGAGTCCAAAGCCTTGGTACACAACCCCTTGTCCTTGCCGACAGCGGCCATAGTGCACCATCCCTGGCTCTCGATGAAAATCTTGCCCTCGGCGTTCTCGTCGGAGCCGACCTTGTTTCCGTAGTAGTCGTAGGCCCTGAGGAACCATTCTCCGTCCCATCCGTACTTCTCTATGGCTTTCTCCATCGCCTCGATGTCAGCTGCGACGGCAGCAAGTTCGGCGTCGGAGCGCTTTCTGCCCAGAGCCTCCAGGAGTTCCATATACTGTCTGCCGCAGAACACGAACTGGCCCGCAATCATCAGGGATTCGGCCTTGCTGCCCTCGGTCTTGTTCTCCGTGGTCTGGAACGAGTCATCGGGATTGTTGCTGAAGCAGTTCAGGTTGAGGCAGTCGTTCCAGTCCGCGCGTCCTATCAGCGGCAGCCCGTGAGGACCCAGATTGCGGGCCACGTGCTCAAACGATATCCTGAGGTGTTCCAGCAGGGTTTTCTCGCTGCCGGGCTTGTTGTCGAAGGGAACGGCTTCGTCCAATATGGAGAAGTCTCCTGTCTCCTTGATATATGCGCAGGTACCGAAAATCAGCCACAGCGGGTCGTCGCCGAATCCGCCTCCGATGTCGTTGTTGCCCCTCTTGGTCAGGGGCTGATACTGATGGTAGCAGCCTCCGTCGGGGAACTGCGTTGAGGCGATGTCGATTATGCGCTCTCGCGCGCGTTCAGGAATCTGGTGCACGAAGCCCACAAGGTCCTGGTTGGAGTCCCTGAAGCCCATACCGCGTCCTATGCCGCTCTCGAAGAAACTTGCGCTGCGGCTCATATTGAAGGTGACCATACACTGGTACTGGTTCCATATGTTCACCATACGGTCCAGCTCCGGTATCCCGGACTCTACGCTGAACTTGCCCAGTATGCCGTCCCAATAGCTGCACAGCTGTGCGAACTTCGCGTCCACGGCCTCGCTTGTCCCCAGGGCTTCCAGCATCTCATAAGCCCTTGTCTTGTTGATGATTGCAGAGCAGGAATTTATCTCCCTGCCCGTCCCTTCGATGAACTTTTCCTCCTGGGGGTTCTCCACATAGCCCAGCACGAACACAAGGTCGCGGGATTCTCCCGGGGCCAGGCTTATCTCGATATAGTGTGAGGCCACGGGGCTCCATCCGTGGGCTACCGAATTGCGCGGTCTGCCTTCAACCACGGCGTCCGGATTGCCGAAACCGTTGTAAAGGCCGATGAAACTTTCCCTGTCGGTATCGAAGCCCTGTATGGGGCAGTTTACGCTGTAGAAGGCGTAGTGGTTGCGGCGCTCGCGGTATTCGGTCTTGTGGAAAATCACGCTGCCCTCCACCTCGACCTCTCCTGTGGAGAAGTTGCGCTGGAAGTTCTCCATATCGGTCTGGGCGTTCCACAGGCACCATTCCGCAAACGAAAAGAGCTTCAGCGACTTATTTTCCTTTCCGGTGTTGGTCAGGGTCATTTTCTGCACCTCGCAGCGCATTCCCACGGGGACGAAGAAAAGCACTGAAGCCTTCACTCCGTCGTGTACGCCCGTGATGCGTGTGTAACCCATTCCGTGGCGGCACTCGTAACTGTCGAGAACCGTCTTGCAGGGTTTCCAGCCGGGATTCCATACGCAGTCGCCGTCCTTTATGTAGAAATAGCGTCCGCCTTCGTCCATAGGCACTCCGTTGTAACGGTAACGTGTGATGCGGCGGTATCTGGCATCCTTGCAGAAGCAGTATCCGCCGGCCGTGCCTGAAATCAGGCTGAAAAAATCTTCGGTGCCAAGATAATTGATCCAGGGCCAGGGAGTGGCCGGATCCGTTATGACATATTCTCTGTTCTTGTCATCAAAATGACCGTATTCCTTCATAATTCCGGTATCGTTCAAATCACTTCTTCAACCATTCGCGGGTAATCCTGCCCCATTCCTTTATCACATCATCCCCCCACGGTCCTTCGCTGGAGGCTTCCGGGGTGAACATGCTGCAGGTCTCGTTCTTGTCGGATATGCTCCAGGTCAGCATGCTGATGTCCCTTGCGTCAGCCCATTCCACCCATTCCTTCCAGGCCTGGGGGTCTATGGGCCCGTCTCCTGAGGCTTCGCAGGCGGCGCACTCGGATATGAACACGGGAAGTCCGGCCTGCAGGGCGGCATCACTGCGGTCACGCAGCCACTGGCCGTGGGTTGCGGCGTAGAAATGAACCGTGTACATAAGGTTGTCGTAGAAATCGATGGGATCCTCGATCGCGCAGCCTATGGCCTGGTCCCAGCGGGGACATCCCATAAGTATCAGGGGATGGCAGGCTGAGGCTTCCTCTATCACGGGAATGATGGCAGCGGCGTATTCCTTGAGCTCGGCCCAATAGGCCATCAGCGACTCGTGCGTGGGCTCGCCGTAGTCGAGGGCATCCTCGAACTCCCGGCTTACCGGCTCGTTGAAAAGCTCGTATATCACGTTGTTGCACCCGGCGTATTTCGTGGCCACGGTGCGGAAGAATTCCACGGCCTCCTCCGTGTGCAGCACGTGTGAATGCCAGTCCACAATCACGTAGGCCCCGTTCTCTATGGCTCCGTCAATCACATTGTACAGGCACTCCAGGGCTCTTTCCGGATAGTCGATATAGCCTCTGTTGTCCTCGGTCTCGTGCAGCGTGTCGGCTCCGATTGCGGCCCTGAATACGGGGCATCCCCATTCGCCGGCAAGCGTTGCCACCGCAGCTTTGTTGTAGAAACGCGGCCACAGGTTGTGCCATCCGAAACTTATGCCGTGCCAGGCCACAGGCGTATCGCAGCCTGTCTGATACAGTTTGACTCCTTCGACCTTGAGAGCGGGAACTTCGGCGCTCTGTTGTGCGCAGGAGGCCAGCGTGGCCGTCAGAAGCGCGATTAATATGGATTTTGCTGACATATTTTTATTTTTTGATGGGGTAAATCTTGACAAGGAGCATCATCAGGGCCGCAATGCAGGCGGGGATGATGGAGAATATGGACCATATCATCTTCTGGACTGCGGGAAGACAGCCCTCGGCTATGGTCACAACGGCCTGGCCGTCGGCATCGCTGCCGGATGAGAATCCCACTGCACCCAGAAGCAGGGTGAGCAGGGCACCGGAGATGGCCGAACCGAATTTCTGCGCCATCGTTCCGGAAGAGAAAATGAGGCCTGTGGACGAAGTGCCGTTCTTCTGCGTGGCATAGTCGGCCACGTCGGCGTACATCGACCACAGCAGCGGTGAGTAGAAGCCTATGCCCACGGACGTGAGCACCACCACGGCTATCATCAGCCAGATATACGAGGCATCCATGGGGATGAAGAAGAAGCCGACCGAAGTTACCAGGCAGATGAGTGATGCGAGGCTGAAGGCTTTCTTCTTGGAGCCGGCCCATTTCGTGAAAGCGGGCGAAAGTCCTCCGAATATCATACAGGTGACCTCACCGAAAGTCATGAAGACGGTATAGTTGATGATGAGCCTGTTGAAGGTGACGTCTCCGCCGAGGCAGTAGGTGAACAGATAACCTGCCACTGCATAGCGGAAACCGTTGAAGAAGTTGCTGCATATTCCTGTCAGGGTGAGATATACCCAGGGTTTGTTCTTCACCAGGTCCACGAAAGGCTTTGCTGAGAATTTTTCGGCCCTGACGGGTTTCAGACGCTCGCGTGTCATCAGTCCGCAGGCCAGGGTCATAGCGGCGGCTATGCCTCCGAGAACCGCTCCGAGAACCGCATACTGGTGCGCCTCGCTGCCGCCCACCAGCTTCTGAAGGTAGGGGAAGGACAGCAGGGTGACGAAGCCCATAGCATAGGCACCCACCATACGGAAGGAAGAGAACTTGTTCTTCTCGTCGTCGTCATCGGTCATCACGCCCAGAAGCGATCCGTAGGGCACGTTGACGGCCGTGTATATGGCCATCATCAGCAGGTACAGCGTATACGCCCATACGCGTTTGCCCGCCATTGAAAAGTCAGGCGTGAACAGAAGCAGGGCGAAAATCAGCCCGAAGGGGATTGCGCCGAAGATGAGCCAGGGCCTGTATGTGCCCCAGCGGCTCTGCGTACGGTCGGCGATGGCACCCATAATAGGGTCGGTGACAACGTCGAAAAGACGCGCTACGAGCATAAGTGTGGCGGTATCAACCACCGTAAGGCCGAAAATGTTCGTGAAGAACAGGGGGAATGCGATGGACATCACTTTCCAGGTAATGCCGCCGGCGGCAGCATCTCCGAGAGCATAAGCTATCTTCTCTTTTACTGTAGGTTTTGCAGGAACCATAATGCTATTTTTTTGTGTTTTTATCTATGAGGCGGTTGAGTCTTTCCACCGTGAGACCCGTGCGTCCTCCGTCAGGCTCGGTGTTGAGACAGTAGTCCACGAGACGGTCCACCGTGGAAGTGGCCACGTGCATACGCGTGTCGCTGGATGCATAATATATGAACACCTTTCCGTCATCGTCGCATATCCATCCGTTGGCAAAGCAGACGTTCATCACGTCACCTATGTATTCCTCCCCGTCGGGAACGATGAAAAAGCCTGACGGCTGGGCAATCACGCGGGTAGGGTCGTCAAGGGCCGTCATATACATATATAATACATAGCGCAGACCGCTGGCGCAACCGCGCACTCCGTGGGCCAGGTGCAGCCAGCCCCTGTCGGTCCTGATGGGGTGGGGGCCTTCTCCGTTCTTCACCTCGGTTATCATATGGTAGTGGCGGGCATTGATTATCTTCTCATCCTCCACTACGGCGTGCTCCATTGAGTCCACAAGGGCCCAGCCTATGCCTCCGCCGCTGCCGGCGTCGATGAAACCGTCCTGGGGACGGGTGTAGAGCGCATATTTGCCGTTCACGAACTCGGGGTGCAGGCAGACGTTGCGCTGCTGGCTGCGTGACACCAGGTCGGGAAGCCTCTCCCAGTTCACAAGGTCTCTGGTGCGTGCGATGCCGCAGGCTGCCGTGGCGGCGGACAGGTCGCCTTCAGCGTCGTGGTCCTTCCTTTCCACGCAGAAAAGTCCGTAGATCCATCCGTCCTCGTGGCGTGTCAGGCGCATATCATATACGTTTGTGGCGGGTTCTCCCCATTCGGGCATAGTTATCGGCCTGGGCCGGAAGCGGAAATTGTCCACTCCGTTGGGGCTTTCGGCCACGGCGAAGAACGACTTGCGGTCATCGGCCTCCACGCGCACCACCAGCACGTACTTATCGCCCCACTTTATGGCGCCGCTGTTGAAGGCGGCGTGTATACCCATTCTCTCCATAAGGAACGGGTTGGTCTTTTCATTCAGGTCATATCTCCATTCCAAAGGGGCGTGGGCGCCGGTCAGTATGGGATTGACATAACGTTCGTAAACGCCGTTCACGTAAACGGCCTCGTTCTTCCTGCTCAGAAGCCGTTCGTGCTCCGAGCGCAATTCCTTCAATTTCTCAGAAAAATCCATATCCGACAATATCTGTTAATCCAACATTCCCACTTTTCCGCCTTCAATCCATTTCACGAAGTCCTTTTCCGAAGGTCCTCCCGGCCAGGGAGCGTAGAAATGCTTGAGGCCCAGAGGTCTGATATCGGCGTTACGCCATACCAGCACATATGAAACCGGAATGCCTTCAATGGCCGGAGCGAGAACTTCGGTCCACCATTTTTCATAGGGAAGCGATTCGCAACCGGTTTCAGTCAATGCCAATATTTTGCCGTGTCTGACGGCAAAATCATTCCGCCAGGTAAGGTGATCACGTACTTTTGCCACATAGTCGCTGAAATCTCCGGCATTGTCAGCAGCCGTCGGATGGCAGTAGCAGTCTAATCCTATGATATCCACGACCCTGTCACCCGGATAGCGGGCCTCGAAGAATTCCTGTTCGGTGCCGGGAGAAATGGCCCACAGCATATTGTCAAGCCCTTTTTCTTTGACTAGATAATCGTAGGTCATAATCCACAGTCCGTTGTACTGCTCTGGAGTGCAGAGGTTCTTCCCCCACCAGAACCAGCTGCCTGTATGCTCGTGCCAGGGTCTGAAAATCACGGGAATCACATTGCCGTCCCCGTCCTTGAGGGATGAGAGATACGCGGCCAGTTTGTCGAGCCATCCCAGGAAATATTCGTGCTTTTCGCCTCCGGGGAGTATGGAGCCCACGACCTTGTCGCTGCTGATATCCCAGGCATCGCCGCCGGTAAGGGGGTTGCGCAGATGCCAGCTGAAGGATACGATACCGCCCCTTTCATAATGTTTCAGGGCAGCCTCGCGCATCAGTTCGAAATTGTTGCCGTCCAGATTGCAGGAGTCGTCCCGCTCGATTCCTCCCAGGTCGAGACCGAGGACTGCGGGATATTTCCCTGCAACGGCGAATACGTCAGACCTTTCCATCGAATGGTCGTTCTCCCTGCTCACGTTCCACTCCAGATGACCGTACATAAGGTCATCCTGGTGTCCGAACAGGGGCGTCTCTTCTTCTGCAGCCTTCTTGAGGGTATCGTAGAGGGCCTTTGCAGCGCCCGTGATGACCCTGCTTTCCTGCAGGCCCCTGATGTCTGCGGCCGCCCTGCTTATGAGAGCGATGGTGCTCTCATCGCAACTGAATACCGAGTTGAGGCCCTGAGGCTCCTGGGAAGGGTCTCCGCAGAATTCGTCACCTTCCACCCAGGTCGTATGAACCGGCCTGGCCTCTCCGCCCCAGCCCCAGAAGTTGCATCCTGCCAGCCGGCCTTTGTCTGCAGCGGATTCCACTACGCGCGAGAATACGCAGTCGTATATCCTGTCACGTCCGCAGGTGGCGCTGCCCGGGGTGAATACGAAGCCGTCGCGCGGATAACCGAACTCTTCGATAACCACAGGCTTGTCCAGTTTCCCGGCCAGTTCTATGTGTCTGTCTATGTACTCGTTGACCTTTTCAACGGCCGCTTCCACTCCGTCGTTCACGGAATCGGAGCTTACCCAGCTCCAGTTGTATGGCCAGATGTGTATTGTGATGTAATCCACGTAGGGGCAGTCGTTCACCTGTTCGCACAGGGCCATATCCTGCTCGCATCCCATGAAACCCTCGTTGCCTGTGCTTACCATATGGTTGGGGTCCAGGGATTTGATGAGCTCGGCAGTGCTGTGTATGTATTTCACGAAACTGCTGCGCACCTCGGGGTCGGCGCTGAAGCAGCGCGGCTCGTTGCATATCTGCCAGCTGAATATGGCGGGATGGTTTTTGAAGCGCGGGACTATCGTTCTGATGTAATCCTGGCTGATGGCTATGGCCTTGTCGTTGGTGCTGAATGCAGCCATCGCGTTCATATACGCCTGATACGTGCCGGGGCCCGGTCTGGGCTGGTCACCGGCTCCAGCCGCCTCCAGATAGTTGGGGAAGCCGTAGGACCATTCCCAGCAGTTGTTCAGGAACAGGACTGCTCCCATCCCGTACTCCTGCATCCTGTCCAGGGCGTATGCGAGATTGTCCTGATCCTCTCCTTCCACGGCGAGTACCCTGAGGTTGTTCACCCCGATTCCCTTGAGAATCTGCAGTTCCTTCTCCAGACGGTCCCTGCCTTCCTGCGTGGCGCAGAGGCGGCCGGCATACCACAGGTTGGTGCCGATGAAATACTCCGTCCTGCCGTCCTTCACTATATTCCCATCCTGGACGGTCCAGAAACTTTCCTTTTCAGAGTTGCAGCTTTGTGCTGATATAATGCTGATAACCAGCATTATGGCGCCGAGCAGGCTGTGCGGTTTCGATTTTCTTGACATAAGCATTGGTTCAATTTGACTGGTGGAAACGTATCATTCCAACCAAATATACTACTATTTTTTGGCGAAGCAATGCATTCTTTCTATATTTATAAGTCGTTTTGCAAAATACATCGAAACAAAATAAAAGCGCATCCATATGAAACGTACGATTCTTCTTCCGCTGACGCTGCTTCTTGCGATTGCCTGCAACAGGGCTGACAGCGTGCAGGTCACTACAAGGTCCGGAATGACCCGCGTCGAGGCCGTCGCTCCGGGCATATTCCACGTCACATCCGTTCCTCGCGGAGCATCTTTCAGCAAGGCTCAATCCCTCTGTGTAGTGCCTCAGGAAGGGGTGAAGGACTGCAGCATGACCGATAACGAATCATATGCAGAGATCTTTTGCGGAGGCGTTGCGGCCAGGATTGACAAGGCCAGCGGAATGGTCACCTTCCTTCGCGACAGCGTGGTGCTGACCAGCGAATGCGCAAGGGAATTCCAGCCTTTCACCGCAGACGGCGTCAACGCCTGGACGGTGCGCCAGGCCTTCAGGTCCCCCAGGGACGAGTCATTCTACGGCCTTGGCCAGCATCAGGCGGACGAATGGGATTACAAGGGCCGCAACGAAGAGTTATACCAGTACAATACCAAGATATCGGTTCCTTTTGTGGTTTCATCAAAGCGCTACGGCATACTGTGGGACAGCTACAGTTTCTGCCGCTGGGGCGATCCCCATCCATACGCATCTCTGGGCGACGTCTTCACGCTGTACGACAAGGACGGAGTCGAGGGCGCGCTGACGGGCACGTACACCCCCGCGCAGGGAGAACCTCTGGTGCGCCGCGAGACCTCGCTGGAGCAGGAATTCCTCCGCACGCCCCAGTGTGACGTGGTGTGCAACGCTCCCGAAGGCTTCAACTTCAATGGCAGCAGGGTGGTCTTCGAAGGCAGCCTTGAGCCTCGCACCGGCGGACGTCACGATTTCTATCTCTACTATGCCGGTTACACCAAGGTGTTCGTCGACGGCAGGGAAGTGGTGCCCGAAATATGGCGTACGGCCTGGAATCCCAACGGCCGCAAGTTCTCCCTGGATATGACGGCGGGAGTCAAGGCTCCCATACGCGTGGAATGGATACCGGACGGAGGTGTTAGCTACAATGCAATCCGCGTGCTGGGCCCCGTGTCCGACGATGTCAGGGGACAGATGAGCTGGTGGGGCGAGATGCAGGACCAGATAGACTATTATTTCATCGCCGGTGACGACATCGACGGGGTCATCGGAGGCTACCGCACCCTTACCGGCAAGAGCCCGATCGTGCCGAAATGGGCGCTGGGCTACTGGCAGAGCCGCGAACGCTATACCACTCAGGACGAGATTCTTTCGACCTTGAAGGAATTCCGCGACAGGGAGATTCCCATCGACAACATAGTCCAGGACTGGCAGTACTGGAAAGCCGACCAGTGGGGCAGCCACGAGTTCGAAAGCTCGCGTTTCCCCGACCCCAAGGCAATGGTGGACAGCATACACGCCCTCGATGCCAGGTATATGATATCCGTATGGCCCAAGTTCTATACGGGCACGGAACATTTCAAGGAACTGGACAGCAAGGGATGGATATATCGCGTGCCCGTGGACAGCAACGTGGTGGACTGGCTGGGCTATTCGCAGTCCTTCTACGATGCCTATGCTCCCGGCGCCCGCAAACTGTTCTGGAAGCAGATGGAGGACCATCTGGTACCGCTAGGAGTGGATGCCTGGTGGATGGATGCCAGTGAGCCCAACATACACGACTGCACCGATATGGACTTCCGCAAGGCTATGAGCGGTCCCACCGCGCTAGGCCCTTCCGCAAAATACTTCAACGCCTATGCGCTGATGAACGCCCAGGCCATATACGAAGGCCAGCGCGCGACCGACCCCGACCGCCGCGTCTTCCTTCTCACCCGCAACGGCTTCGCCGGTCTCCAGCGCTATTCCACGGCATCCTGGAGCGGGGACATAGGCACACGCTGGGAGGATATGAAGGCCCAGATAAGCGCGGGCCTGAACTATTCCATCTCCGGCATTCCCTACTGGGGCCAGGACATAGGCGGTTTCAGCGTGGAGAACCGCTACGCTGCGGCCCAGCGGCTTTTCGACCTTACCGGACAGGTCAACGATGACCTCGAGGAATGGCGTGAACTCCAGGCCAGATGGCACGAATGGGGTGTCTTCTGTCCCCTGTACCGCGCCCACGGCCAGTGGCCTTTCCGCGAACCCTGGAACATTTCTCCCAAGGGTACGCCGACATATAATATAATTGTGGACACGGACAAGCTCCGCTACCGCCTGATGCCTTATTTATATTCGCTTGCCGCGAAGGTCCATTTCGATGACTATACCCTTATGAGGCCTCTGGTAATGGACTTTACCGATGACGTGCGCGCCCGCGGCATTTCCGACCAGTTCATGCTGGGCCCGGCCCTTATGGTATGCCCCGTATATGAGTACAAGGCACGCTCCCGTCAGGTGTATCTTCCTGAAGGACAATGGTATGACTGGAATGACGGAAAACCCGTCCAGGGAGGCTGCAGCTTCGTGGCGGATGCCCCGGTCGACAGGATACCCGTCTATGTCCGTGGCGGAAGCATCATCGTTACGGGAACGCCCGTACAGAGCAGCGCCCAGGCCCAGAACAATCTCAGGGTGCTCATCGCCCCCGGTGCGGATGCTGATTTCGTGCTGTACGAAGACGACGGCCTGACCTACGCTTACGAAAGGGGAGAATACTCCAGGACGACGCTGCATTGGGATGATGCCGCCGGCACCTTGAGCATTTCCGGCAGGGATGGTTCTTTCAAGCCCGACGACAAGAACCTGCTCATATGCCTCTACGGCTCCGACTCCCAGCCCCAGGTCATCAAATATGACGGAACCGAAGTTGTAATTAACTGCAAATAGAAATGAAATACAGCAAGATTCTCTTTTCAGCGGCTGCGGCCCTGATGTTCGCATTCTCCGCTTCTGCGGAATTCTCACCCAAATATCCCTGCAGCGATTCGATGGTGCTGCAGCAGAATGCCGAAGCCCTTGTTTGGGGACACGGCGATGCCGGCAGGAAGGTCAGCGTGAAGACCTCGTGGGATGGCAACACCTATACAGCGACGGTCGCTCCCGACGGAGTGTGGCGCGTATATGCGAAGACACCGGCCGCTTCCTATAATCACTATGAGATAACGGCCAAATGCGGCGGTGAAACGTTCACAATCCACGACGTGCTCGTGGGCGAGGTGTGGATAGCATCCGGCCAGTCCAATATGGAAATGCCCATCAGGGGCTTCTACAACTGCCCCGTGGAGAATGCCAACCACCATCTGGCAAACCCCGCCGGCGCTGACAGGGTGCGTATGTTCACGGTTTGCATAGACCAGCCCGACGAACCCGTGGCAGACGTGGCGAAGACCAGGGGCTGGGAGAAGGCCACTGTCGGCGGTATCGCCGAAATGAGTGCCACCGCATACTTCTTCGCCGAGCAGCTGAACCGCAGCCTGGACGTTCCTGTAGGCATTCTGGCCCTTCCCCGCGGAGGTGCCCGCGTCGAGAGCTGGCTGCCCAGAGCGACGGTAGAGAAATTCGGGGAGGACTGCAGCCCCGAGGCCGTGGCCGCACGCAACGAATATACCCGCCCCTTCCAGATGTACAACGGGATGCAGCAGCCCGTCAAAGGCTACACCGCCCGCGGCTTCATCTGGTATCAGGGCTGCAGCAACGTGGGCGAGGACGGCGTTTTCGTTGTCAGGATGACCGAGCTTGTGCGCCAGTGGCGTGAGGACTGGGGCGACAAGGACAGCAGCATGCCTTTCTACCAGGTTGAGGTCGCTCCATACAGATACGGAGGAGGCCAGCAGGACAAGGCTCCCGCACTGCGTGCAGCCCAGCACGAGGCCGCAAGGGTCATCCCCAACAGCGGCATCATCTGCACCAATGACCTCGTCTATCCCTATGAGTGGTACAATATCCATCCTTGCCAGAAACAGCCTGTGGGCCAGCGTCTTGCCTATATGGCTCTCAACCGCACCTACGGGTGCAGGACCATAGCCTGCAATTCTCCCGAGGCCGTTTCCATCACGCGCAATGCCGGGGATGCCTCAATGCTGCTGGTAAAGTTCTCCAACTGCAATAACGGTATTGACCGCGAACAGGGCGTAGAAGGCCTCGAAGTGGCGGGCGCCGACGGCGTATTCTACCCCGTTGCCTCGGTATATATGGACTGGCAGGGCAGCATCCTGCAGATCAGGTCTCCCGAGGTGGCCTATCCCGTCACCGTCCGCTACGGCTGGGGTGACTTCCGTCCCGGCAACCTTCACAATGCCGAAGGCCTTCCTTTCGTGCCCTTCTGCCTCTCGGCGGAGTAGGGCGCTTTGTCTGACAAAATATAAACAATATACGGAAACCTGTTTTGAAACGATGAAACACAGAATATTGACCTTCGCAGCGGCTCTTTCGCTGGCCCTGCTCTCCTCCTGCTCCGCTCCCAAGGGACATTCCCCCTATGAGGCGCAGATACGCAAACAACTCGGCCGTATGACCCTCGAGGAGAAGGCCGGCCAGCTTGTCCAGATAAACATCGACGTGGTGTGCGACCGTAATACGATGAAACTCGACCCCACCAAACTCGATGAGGTGATAGGGAAGTACAAGGTAGGCTCCATACTCAACACTATGGGTGTGTTCTGCCCCACGGCCGAGTGGATGGGCGGGGTTGTCAAGGAACTTCAGGACAAATCGATGGAGACTATGGGCATCCCCTGCATCTACGGCCTCGATATGATACACGGCGCCACCTATCTGGACAAGGGAACTTTCTTTCCCCAGGAGGTGAACCTTGCCGCCACGTTCAACCCTGAGCACGCTGCCAATATGGGCCGCATATTGGCCTATGAGACACGCTCGATGCAGGTTCCCTGGGTATTCTCGCCCGTTATGGACCTCGGCCGCGACCCGCGCTGGCCCCGTCAGTGGGAGAGCTGGGGAGAGGACCCTCTCGTCCAGACGGTGATGGCCGAAGCCGAGACACGCGCAGCCCAGGGCGATGACTGCAATGCCATAGGCAAGGAGAACGTGGCCGTTTCCATCAAGCACTATATGGGCTACGGCGCGCCTTTTACGGGCAAGGACCGTACTCCTGCGTACATACCCGACTACGAACTGCGCGAACGCTATTTCCGCCCCTTCAAGGCCTGCCTTGAGGCCGGTGCCCTCACGCTTATGGTCAACTCCGCCTCCATCAACGGCATACCAGTGCACGCCAGCCACAAGCTGCTTACCGAGTGGGTCAAGGACGAGCTGGACTGGGACGGTATGATAGTTACGGACTGGGCCGATATCGACAATCTTTTCGTGCGTGACCACATCGCCGCCGACCGCAAGGAAGCCATAGCCCTGGGTATCAATGCCGGTATAGATATGATTATGGACCCTTACCGGGCCGAAACTGCCGCAGACATCTGTGAACTGGTCAAGGAAGGACGAATCTCCAAGGAGCGTCTTGACGACGCCGTAGCACGTGTGCTGCGCCTGAAATACCGTCTGGGCCTCTTCGACGAGCCCACCTGGGAGTATGACTATGCCGACGTGAACTGCGCCGGTTTCGAAGCCCAGGCCCTCGCAGCCGCCACGGAGTCCGAGGTGCTGCTCAAGAACAACGGCATACTGCCCCTCGCCACAGATACGAGAATTCTCGTCACCGGCCCCAACGCCAATACCGTGCGTGCTCTTAACGGCGGCTGGTCATACACCTGGCAGGGGAGCAACTATCCCGGTTACGTGGGCAGATTCAATACCATATACGAGGCCCTCAAGTTGAAATTCCCCGCCACACGCTTCGTGCCCGGCGTGGAGTACAACGAGTTCGGTCAGTGGTGGGAGGACTATGACACAGGCATACGTGCCGCCGTCGAGGCTGCCCGTTCCTGCGACGTTGTCGTGGCCTGCATAGGTGAGAACACCTACTGCGAGACTCCCGGCAACCTCAACGACCTGAGCATTTCCGCCAACCAGAGCAAACTGGTTGGCGCCCTCGCTGCCACAGGCAAACCCATAGTCCTCATCCTCAACGAGGGACGCCCCCGTGTCATAAACACTCTCGAGCCTCTCGCTTCGGCTGTTGTGGACATTATGTTGCCCGGCAACTACGGTGGTGATGCCCTCGCCTCCCTTCTGTGCGGCGAGAGCAACTTCAGCGGCCGTCTGCCCTTCACCTATCCCAAGTGGGTGAACTCCCTGCATACCTATGATTACAAGGTGAGCGAACACCGCGATATGATGGGCGGCGCCTACAACTACGATGCCGTGATGGACGTGCAGTGGCCCTTCGGATACGGTCTCAGCTACACCTCGTTCGAGTATTCCGATTTCGCTGTCACTCCCTCGCAGTTCACTGTGAATGATGACATTACCGTCAGCCTCACGGTCCGCAACACCGGCTCCGTGGCAGGGCAGGAGAGTGTGCTCATATACAGTAGCGACCTCGTTGCCTCGATGATACCCGACGTGAAGCGCCTGCGCGCCTTCACCCGCCTCTCACTCGGGCCCGGCGAGCCGCAGCCAGCCCCCCCCACCCCCCCCGCCTGTGAGCTCGCCTTCGCCTGCGACGCTGACACCTGGCTCCTCGAGAAAGGCGACTTCCGCATCAGCGCCGGCTCCGCAGGAGGTCAGGGCTCCGCTTCGCTTGCCGGCCCCGCAGCTGGTCAGACTTTCGGCTCAGCCACTGCCTCCGCAGTAATCACCTGCACCGAGACCGCGACTTTCGGCAACTGATCCGCCATACCGGGCTTGCCCCGGCTTACCATACGGCAGTACCGCCGCCGAAAGGATTGTCGGCGGCGGTACTGCCGTTTTCGGGAGCGTTTTGCGGCCTTACCGTGCCCGGCCTGCCATCGGAAGCCGTTTTCGGGCACGCTTTGCAGCCTCACCGTGCCCGGTGATGGCCGTGCCGTGGCGCTTGCGGACGGTGTCGGGCTCCTCGCTCTGCCTGCCGGCGCTCAAGCCTGCCCACGGCGTCGCTCGGACCGGCGGCCTCCGTGCTGCTCGAACTTTTTTCTGCTGCTCGTGCACAAAAGTGCAGCTCGCGACGCATTAAAAAGTTCTCGACTCCCGCATTCCGGCCGCCTGCCCGATAATGTCCGCAACCACCATCGTTACAGCGACAGATAATAGCAGATGCCGAGGGCGTGCTGGGATGCCTCGGGATGTGAGGCGAAGATGGTGTACATATAGAATACGTCGAAGGTGCTGCGCTTACTCACACGCAACAATGTACCGGCACTGAAACGGGCCTTCTCCCAGGTCTTCCAGGTGAACGCCTCCGTGCTCAGATAAGGGCTGAAAATTGTATCGGGAATGCTGTACTTCGCCGTCAGCATACTGCGCAGCACGCTTTTCCCAGAGCCAAAGGCGGATGCTCCGTCCTTCTTCGTGAACTCCAATACATACCTCTCACGCAAGGAAACGCTGAGGTTGCCGCTTTTGAGAGTGCCTGTCAGCGACACGAGCCCCCTCTGCTTCAGGTCGTGCGAGTACTTCTGCCGGAACTCATACGCCACGTCACCCTTCAGCCACGGTGTAAACTTGTATCCAACAATAGGCCTCACGAACCAGCATTCCTGTGTCCTGTGCTCCAGCTGCAGGGCAACAGAAGGAGAAATGCAAGTAGAACCCGTAAACTTTTCATTTTATTCCAGGTTGGTTCAAATTCAGGTTCTTATTCCCGAACCGGACGGACGTGCTGTCCATAGGCTCTGGATTCAGCGTAATAATACTTGCTGGCATTAGCGCACCAGTAATGAGCGTTATTGCTGTTGCTGGCTACCGAACCCCAATAGAGCCCCCACTGGTTCATCAAAGACAACCCGTACCAGGAATATGGAATGGGGAAGTATATCGTTGGACCGGTTGCTGATTTATCCTCGGTGGTGTAGTAGTACATTCCGTGAGTCAGGTCAGACCCTTTTGTCAGCCGGTCAAAAGCTTTGGGCCCAGGAACCTTGTATCCAACGGGAGAAGGATCATAGATGGTCTTTATCATTTCCTCATCGTCGTCAGTGGGTGATCCTGAGGCAACGCTTTTTCTGCCCGTCCACAAATTGTAGTGACTCCAGTTCGTTACATTGTTTGGCATACGCTCGGGATAGCGTACGAGGTCCTGCAACGTCACTGTGGAGGCCGTCGATGTGGGCATCTTGCCGAAAGCCGGTTTTTTGTCAGGCTTCGTGCAAAGAGGGTCCTTGCGGCCCCACTGGTAAGAAGTTCCGTAGGATCTGTTGGTAACCGTCACGCTCGTGCGACGGACAGCTATCCTGATTTCGTTGCCGGATCCCCTCTGTTGCAGTGTGATCTCGTCATTTGAAGTGCCGCTGTATCTGTTCGAATCAATCCATCCCAGAATGTAAAGAGGGAAGAACCAGTAATCCCTGGGAGTGGTATTGACAATATGGATAGGCTCGCCGATCAGAGCCGGGTCGTTCGTCGTCCATATATGCCAGCTCCATATGGTCTC
>JAKSKP010000001.1 GCA_024401635.1 Bacteroidales bacterium | reverse complement strand
GTCCACGTGGTCCGTGACGAACATCTGGTTGCAGTACAGCTGGATCTTGTTCTTGTCAATGGCCATCCTCTCCTTTATCTTGGGGAAATACAGCACGCCTGACAGATGGAAGGGGAAATCCACATTGATATGGATATGGAACATAGGATCGTCCTCGAAGGGATAAAGGGCCTTGTAGAACTTGGAATAGTCCTCGTCCGTCAGCTTGGAGGGCATCTCGGTCCATATCGGAGCGATGTCGTTGATGACATTGTCAGCGTCCGTCTCCACCTCCTTGCCGTCCTTCCACTCGGTCTTCTTGCCGAAGACTACGGGGAAAGGCATGAACTTGCAGTATTTGCCAAGCAGGGATGATATGCGGGACTTGGAAGCGAACTCCGCCGAATCATCGTCGATATGCAGGGTGATAACGGTGCCCCTGTCATCTTTCTTGCACGCGGAGAGTTCATACTCCGGAGATCCGTCACAGGTCCATTTAACCGCCTTGGCGCCTTCCTGCCAGCTCAGGGACTCGATTGTCACCTTGTCGGCCACCATGAATGCGGAATAGAAGCCTAGTCCGAAATGGCCTATGATGGAGCCTATCTTGTCCTTGTATTTGTCCAGAAACTCACCGGCCGATGAAAAGGCTATCTGGTTGATGTACTTGTCAACCTCCTCCGCCGTCATACCAATGCCGCGGTCGATGATCTTCAGGGTTTTCTTCTTCTCATCCAGCTCTATGCGCACGGACAGGTCGCCCAGGTCAGCCTTCAACTCGCCAGTGGAGGCAAGTGTCCTGACCTTCTGTGTAGCGTCTATCGCATTGGCCACCAGCTCCCTGAGGAAAATCTCGTGGTCGGAATAGAGGAATTTCTTGATTACGGGGAATATATTTTCGGTGGTTACGCCGATTTTTCCGTTTGTAGTTTTCTTCTCTGCCATAATGTCTGTAAAATTGTTACTGCAGATCTATAGTCAAATCGCGTACCTTTCCGTCGGATGTGACAAAATGGCAGGAAGCCTTCCCGTCTGTGATGACTACGTCCAAACGGGCATCCTTCCCGTTCACCAGTATGGGAAAGTCGTTGCCTATCCTGCCTGCGGGGGTGAGACGGTACTCGTGCAGGTCGGCGCCTATCATAAGGTCCACGCCGGCCTCGTTGAGCAGCGGCACGAAGTTGTGGTTCATCCACCCGTACACCACCCTCTCGCCGGGCAAGGTTATATCCAGCATAGGCGCGTGGATAAGGCATATGTGATACGACGCCCCTGTCCATTCTTCGGACTTGAAAGCCTCTGCAGCCCAGGCCATCTGTTCTCGGAGATAGCCTTCGTAGAAGTCACTGTCCGAAAGTGCCCTGGAACGCTTGACGCCGGTCTCCCCCGCATCCAGCACCACGAAGGCGGCCGGTCCCTGCCTGAACATATAGGTAAACGGCAGTTTGCCGCTGCCGGTCCTTGGGAATATCATCGCAAGTTTGCGCGCCCCGTCGCCGCGTCCCTCGTGGTTGCCCCTGGCATACGCCACCGGGATAATGGCTGACAGACGGCCGAGAGGCTCCAGTTCATAGCGCACAAGAGTATCCAGACCGTAGTTTCCCTTGTCGATCATATCTCCGTTCAGAAATATGAAATCCGTCGCCGCAGTATCTATTTGTGAAGCGAGAGCCCCGTACAGGTCAACTCTCATATGCATATCGTTGAGTACGGAAAAACGGCAGACCTCGGAACTGTCGCAGAAGGTCTTCACCCTGTAGGGGCCCAGAAGGCATTCCTCCCCGTATACCGGCTTCACGGAATTGCTCTTGTCCAGCACCTCCCTGTTGCCTATGCTGTACCGGAGCGTCGCGCCGCGGAAGTCACCGTCAATCCTGATGCTGTGGAAACGGCCGAACACGCGCCGGCCGGCGAATTCCTCGTAAAAACGTGTGCCGTCCTCCAGCTGCACCCAGCCGAGGGTTTCACATTCGGTAGTCCACAGTACGGAAAATCCGTCCTTTCCCATATCGGTCACCCATGGGCCGACCGACAGCATTGCTGCAACAATAAGTGTAGTAAACATCGTATGTATCAAATTAGCGTTTGCATCTGCGTGTGAGCGATATATAGCTGCGAAGCATGAAGAGCTTCGGTTTGTTGAGACCGTATTTCAGCTTCCTCTGCAAAAAACTCAGTTCCGGGGCCGGATGCCGGACATATTCCACGCCCTTGAAATTGCGTGAACTTACACCGTCCGGGAAGATATATTCCGCTTCAAGGCCGGGAGTGTCCAGCAGCGCAAAAGTCTGCGTAAGCTGGTCCCGGTTGGAAAATTTCACCAGGCATTCCCACCACCACCTGTCGAACTCCACTACCGAAGGATCGTTATGCTTGCGGAAGATGATATTGGTCTCCATAAGGCCCGCATGTTCCGGGACGTTGTTCCTGCGCAGGAACCTGACAAGCCGAAGAAGCTTCCACAGGCTCTCACGTCTGTCTGAAAGGCACCTCAGGGTCTCCTCGTAAGGGCAGTCGCGGAAAGGATGTTTCACTCCGGCCAGTTTGACGTCCCTCTTCTGCAAATCCCTGCAGATACGGTACAGGCTGTCATCGGTAATCCGGATATTGCCGTCTATCCACAGGCTCCACACGGAGTCCTCCGGAAGGGATGTATGCGGGTTGAGCTTCTGGCTGCGGGCAAGAAGCGTCATATCACTCCAGCTGAACGGAATCTCTTCTATCCGCCATATGCCTTCGCGTTCACGTTTCTTCGCCCCTTTCTCCACAAAGCAGATGAATTCGAACCCTTCTGCAGGCTGATAAGGCTGCGGTAGCGAATCGTAACTGCCGGTAATGGCCGTGTATATGATTATCCTTTCGTCCATATCACAAAAATTTTACAAAACTACTCATAATTTTACTAAATTTGTAATCGATGCGCTTCACTTTCGTAATATTGCATTATCAGGCGTCTGACGTGACGCGCAAATGCGTGGACAACATCCTTTCCAGGTTTAAGGGAGAGGAGGTTTCCGTCGTTGTCGTCGACAATTGTTCCCCTGACGGCAGCGGGAAGCTGCTCGAAAGCGAATACCTCGGGGAAAAGCGGGTCCATTTCGTGCTGATGCCCGCCAATGTAGGCTTCGCACGCGGCAACAATGCGGGATACGACTACGCAGTATGCCATCTGGATCCTGATTTCATCGTCGTTATGAACAACGACGTATTCATCGAAGACGACGATTTCCTCAAGAAGGCCGCCGCCCTGTATGAAAGCACGCACTATGCGGTCCTCGGGCCCGACATATGGTCGACGGACGGATCCGTGCACCAGAGCCCCACGAAACTGTCTCCGTTCACGCTCAGGCAGGCCAGGATATTGAGGGCGAAAATGGAGGCAAAGCACAAAGCCTACTTCTTCAATTTCGTCACCTGGAACCTCAAGCTGGCACTTGGACTGGCCAGCGAAAAAAAGAAGGACGTCTGCGGGTTCGACACTCCCAGGGAAGGCTGCGTCCTGCACGGAGCCTGCTATATCTTCTCGCGCAGCTTCATCTCGAAGCGCAAATATGCCTTCAACCCGGCGACATTCCTGTATACGGAAGAAGACATCCTTCATTACGAATGCACTAGGGACGGATTGAAGATGCTCTATGACCCGTCCCTGAAGGTCAACCATCTCGAGGACGCCTCCACCAAAGCCGCATACCGCAGCCTGTACAAACGCGGAAAGATGAAATACGGCGCATACGTACAGTCGCTTGACGTTTTAATCGGATTGCTTCAGAATGGCAGATAGCATCTCAGTTCGAAAGGCTACTATGATCAATGCCTCCGGCCGGTACCTCAAGGTGATACTGACGGTACTGGTCAATGCCATTCTGGCCCGCATCCTCACCCCGTTCGATTTCGGAGTCGTGGCGGTAATCACCGTATTCACCACCTTTTTCGCCACCTTGTCCGATATGGGTTTCGGGCCCGCCATCGTCCAGAAGAAGGAACTCACGTCCAGGGACATAGACAGCCTTTTCACATATTCCCTCTACGCCGCTTCAGGACTCAGCCTGATTTTTCTCCTCTGCGCCTTCCCCATCGCCGCATTCTATAAGGACAGCATCTATCTCAAACCGACTTTCCTCCTGGCAATAGCACTGTTCTTCAATGCGCTCAACATGGTGCCGGGCGGCATCCTGAACAGGGACAAGAAGTTCATCACGATTGCACTGCGCACCGTCATCACATATGTCGTTTCCGCACTGATAGCCATATACCTCGCCTTTCACGGATGGCGTTTCTACGCCCTCGTGGCACAGGCCATACTCGTATCGGTGCTGCAATTCCTCTGGAACTGGCTTTCTACACGTCCCCGCCTGCTGCTGCATCCCGACAAGACTGCCGTGGACCTTGTGAAGAGCTATTCATTCTACCAGTTCGCATTCAACGTGGTCAACTATTTCGCAAGGAATCTGGACAATCTTCTCGTCGGCAAATTCATGGGAGAGAACAATCTGGGCAACTACAACAAGGCATACAACCTTATGCTTTTCCCGGTCAACAACCTCTCGGGCGTCGTATCCCCCGTACTCCATCCGATTCTGTCAGACTATCAGAACCAGCCAGGTGAGATTTACCGTAGATATATGCGTCTGGTGCGTTTCCTCTTCTGCCTCGGCATATTCTGCTCGGCGTTCGCCTGGCTTGCCTCAGACGAGATAATCGGCATCCTGTATGGACCGCAATGGGCGCCCTGCTCGGCCTGCTTCAGAATCCTTGCCATAGCCATCATCCCACAGATGATCAACTCAAGCGCAGGGGCCATATTCCAGGCTCTCGGCAACACGAGGCTGATGTTCATATCTTCCTGCATCAACACCGCAGTAACCTGCATCGCCATTCTCCTCGGCATTTTCGCAGGAGGCTCCATCGAGAGTCTCGCATACTGCGTTGCAGTATCCTATATCTTCCATTTCGTCTGCGCATTCTGGATTCTTATACGCAAGGGCTTCGGAACAAGCCTGAGCGCTTTCATCAGGGAGCTGCTCCCGGAATGGATAATGTCCGCCATTATGATTGGCGCCATATGCCTGTGGAACATCCGTCTGGACAACATACTGCTTTCATTCGGAGCCAAGGCTCTGTACCTCGCTCTCGTCTTCTGCACAATGATGCTTATAAGCCGGGAATACAAACTTTTTAATCTGAAATAAGCACAAACAACTTTTCCCGATGGCAGGAATGGACAACACCGCACTGTTCAAATTTATAATAGGGATGATTGTGATTGCATCATCCTGCAATGGCTGCAATACCGGCAGAAGTTGCGGACGGGTCTACCCTATTCAGGAAGGGGTGATGGTATTCGAGCCGAAGGGATATGACGCCTCCCAGCACAGTCCCTCCCCCATCTTCGTATGCGAACTGATTCCGTCGGACAGCACGTACTGGAACTGCCCGGACACCACGGACAAGGCCGGATGCGCCGGCAGTCCCGGGCTCAGGCCCGTTTTCGGACGCAGCCTGCTGGGCGGCAATACCGTCACCTTCGAATGCGGCGACGCCGACCTGTACGGAGCCGGTGAGGTGTGCGGAGATCTGCGCAGGAACGACGACAAGCAATATTTCTGGAATACGGAGAACCCTACCGGGATGCTGAAAAAGGGCAAGCAGCTGTACGAATCGCACCCGTGGATACTTGGTGTGAGGAAAGACGGCAGCGCATTCGGCATCATTGCAGACAACAGCTGGAAGTCCGCCCTGGACACAAGGGGAAAAATCCGTTTCACCGGCAAAGGCCCCGCCTTCCGCGTGGTTGTAATAGAGAAGGAGAACCCCGAAGAGGTGCTGAGAACGCTTGCAGACCTGACGGGTCATATGGAACTGCCACCTCTGTGGGCTCTCGGCTACCAGCAGTGCCGCTACAGCTATTTCCCCCAGGAAAGAGCCGCCGGGCTTGCCGACACACTGAGGAGCCACCGCATCCCCTGCGACGTGATATGGCTGGACATACATTATATGGACCGGTTCAGGATATTCACTTTCGATCCGGATGGCTTCAGCGATCCCGAAGGGCTGAACGACTATATGCACAGCCTGGACTTCAAGACCGTGTATATGATAGACCCTGGTGTGAAGGCCGAAGAAGGCTATTTCGTGGATGATCAGGGATGCGAAGGCGATTTCTTCGTCCGCGATGGCAAGGGAGAAGTATATCACGGCAAAGTATGGCCCGGTGAATGCCACTTCCCCGATTTCACCCGTCCGGAGGTATGCAGCTGGTGGGCAGGGCTTTACAAGGATTTCATGGCCAAGGGCATTGACGGGGTATGGAACGATATGAACGAGCCTTCCGTATTCGTTGATTTCGGAGGCACGCTGCCGGAAAACAGCCTGCACAAAGGTGGTCTGACGCTCCCCGGAGGCGGAAACGCACTGCCCGAAGGCACGCACCTGCGCTACCACAACCTGTACGGCTACCTTATGGTAAAGGCCAGCCGTGAGGGCATAATGGCCGCGAATCCTGACAAAAGGCCTTTCGTGCTGTCGCGCTCCAACTTCCTCGGAGGCCAGCGCTATGCGGCGATGTGGACCGGAGACAACTACAGTGACTATGCACCTATGAAAGAGTCCGTGCCTATGTGCCTGAACATAAGCCTCAGCGGCCAGCCGTTCAACGGTCCCGACATAGGAGGCTTCCTGCGCGACTGCACCCCTGACCTGCTCAGGCACTGGACTGCATCCGGGATATTCTTCCCCTTCGCCCGCAACCACTCCAGCCTCGGCACGGTGCAGCAGGAGCCCTGGGCCTTCGACACCCAGACCGAAGACATATGCCGGAGGGCCATAGAAAGGCGTTACCGCCTGCTCCCCTATTACTACACCCTGTTCGAGGAGGCTTCACGCACGGGAATTCCCGTGATGAGACCCGTGTTCTGGAGCGACTGGAAGGACAGCGGGCTCAGGGCCGAACAGCAGGCATATATGGTGGGGAACGACCTTCTGATAATTCCCAGATGGAGCGAAGATCCAGCTCTGCCCAAAGGTGACTGGGACCTCTTCACCTTCGAGGGCGAAGGCAACGACGACGGCTATCAGGCCTATATGGCCCTGAGGCCGGGAGCCGCACTGCCCATAACAGATGTGATACAGAGCACGGCACAGTACAGCACCGATTCTCTCACCATACTCGTCAATCCGGATGCACAGGGCAGGGCCTGCGGCAGCCTGTATGAGGACGCCGGCGACGGTTTCGCATACAGGGACGGCGATTTCGCAAGATACTCCATCACCGCCAGAACCGATGACGACGGCATAATGACTGTTACGCTTGCCAGGACTGAAGGCAACCGCTCACACGGCCCGCGCTCACTGCGCATAGGTCAGGTCCGCGACGGTGAGGCAATATACTCAGAATGGTTCACAAGCGGCAGCGCAACGGCTCCTGCAACGGAAAACTGCGCCACAATGCCCCTTGTCGAGGACAAGATTACGTCCATTGAAAGGGACAAGATGAAATTCGTCATTGTCGAAAACGGCTCCATCTCCAAAAGGATGACCAAGACCGAACTGATAATGACCAATATCGTCAAATAAGGACAGCTTAAACCGGCAGTACCACCACTTCTGGGGGCATAACCCATAATCAAAAGCCCCCTGAAGTGGTGGTACTGCCGGTTTTCCGCTCCAGTTATTTCACTGTCACCGAAGCCTCCAGACGGATGTCAAGTGACGATGCGCCTACCTGTATCATATACTTGCCGGGATCCACAACCCAGGAAGAAGTTGCCGTATCGTAATGCGAGAAGCAGCTCTTGGGCAGATGCAGGGTAATGGTCTGTGACTTGAGAGGCTCGATGTAAAGCTTTGCATACTCCTTGAGCTCGCGGGCCGGTTTCAGCACTTTGGAGTCCACGGGGGCCACATACAGCTGCGCAACCTCGGAAGCCTTGACAAGAGACTTGTTCTTAAGGGTGAATGTCACGCTGAAGCCGTCAAGTCCCTCAGCCACAACTATATCCTTATATTCGAACTGTGAATATCCCAGACCGTAGCCGAAGGGGAACAAAGGCTGCACGCCGAAATGCTCCACTCCCCTGTAGCCCACGAATATGCCTTCCCTGTATTCCACGAAAGGATATTTCCAGAAACGCTTCTCATTTGCATATTCTGCCTTGTCCTTGTTGACGTAATAGTTGGCATAGGCGGGATTCTTCTCCAGCGAGCCCCAGAACGTGAAAGGCAGCCTGCCTGAAGGCGAAGTCTTTCCGGACAGGATGGAAGCCATCGCCGTACCGCCTTCCTGACCGGGATACCAGGCCATTATGAGGGCCGGAACCTTGTCCAGCCAACCGGTGACATCCACCTCGCCGCCGGAATAGACCACGACAACGGTATTGGGGTTGGTAGCCGCCACCCTGCGTATGAGTTCATCCTGACCTTCGGGAAGAGCGTAGCTCCTGTCGAAATTCTCGCCCTCGGTGTCGTGATTGAAGCCGACGGCCAGGACAACGGCCGTAGCCTTGCCCAGGCGTGTCCAATCCGGGTTTTTCCAGTCCATAAGGGTTGTTTTGTAACCCTTGCCAAGTTCGCTCAGACCCCTGTAGAGGGAAATGTTGCGTCCTTCGATGGGAGACATCTTGCCGCTGCCGCCCCCGAAGGGAACGATATCGGCATTGGGGCCCAGCACTACTATGTCCTTGCCCTTGGAGAAAGGCTTGAGGGGAAGCAGTTTCTCGTTCTTGAGCATCACAGGGCCTTCCAACGCCGCCGCCAGGGCATACTGGCGTGAAAGCTCATAATCCTCGGGAATGTCCGGATCCTGCATGGGATTGTCAAGGAAACCGTAGGCGCAAAGCGTGGAAAGTATGTTCACGCACTTGCGGTCCAGCACAGCCTCGTCCAGCACTCCGTTGTCCACGAGAGGCTTCACCAGTTCATAATTCATTACATAATCGCGAGGCATCTCCAGGTCCACGCCACCGGTCACGCAATCGATTGTGCTGTAGGTGGAAGTCCAGTCGGACATCACTATGCCCCTGAAGCCCCAGGAGCGCAGGTTGCCGTCGATGAGCCAGGGGTTCTCGGCGGCGTGCGTGCCGTTGACGGGATTGTAGCTGGTCATCACGCAGGCCACGTCAGCCTGTTCCACCGCCTTGCGGAAAGTGGGGAAATATATCTCATTGGCCGTCCTTTCATCCACGTTGGAACTCACGCTGTGGCGGTCATACTCCTGATTGTTGAAGGCGAAATGCTTGATGGTGGCCATTACGCCGCGGCTCTGTATACCCTTGATATAGTTCACAGCCGTCTCGGAAGCCAGATAAGGATCCTCTCCGTAATACTCGAAGTTGCGTCCGTTGAGCGCAGTACGGTAGATGTTGACTCCCGGGCAGAGCATTATGCCCACACCGCGCGAGCGTGCGTCGTACCCTATGCCGGTTCCCACTCCGGTGGCAACGTCCCTGTTCCAGGATGCCGCCAGCGAGATGCCGCAGGGATAATAGGTGCTGTGGGTGTTGTTCCTCACGCCCTGGGGGCCGTCGGCCATTCTCACCGCGGGTATGCCCAGACGCTCGTTGCCAAGAATGTGGAAGCCATCGCAATCCGGAGTCTCACGGCTCTCATCCCCGTGGATGAGGCGGCATTTCTCCTCAAGGGTCATCTTCGAGACTATCTGCCGGGCACGTTGTACGGCCTCGTCGTTGATACGTGACTGTGCCGCCGCCGGCAATGCTGACATTGCCAGTGACATAATTGAAAGTAATAGTTTGTTCATATATTTTTGTTAATTTTGTATTGTCTTCAGCATAATTGCAAAGATATAAAAACTATGGCAAAAATTCTTCTGATCGAAACATCTACGGCTTTATGCTCGGCCGCCGTCGGAATTGACGGGAAGGTGGTGGCCAGGCGCAACGACGCATCCAGACAGCACGCCAGTCTGACAGCTGTTTTCTGTGACAGCGTACTGAAGGAGGCGGGGTTGAAGGCATCTGACCTTGATGCCGTGTGCATCAGCGACGGCCCCGGCTCATACACGGGCCTTCGCGTCGGTCTGAGCACGGCCAAGGGGCTCTGCTTCGGAGCCGGCCTGAAAATGCTGTCGGTGTCATCTCTCGACGTCCTGGCCGCAATGGCCCCGCACAAGGCCGGATGCACCATAGTGCCAATGATAGATGCCAGAAGAAACGAAGTGTTCACAGCGAACTATGACGCGGAGGGCAGGCGCACAAGCGACGTTGAAGCGAAGATCGTCGAAGAGGGCGCATACGCCGACATAGCGGAAAACGCCGTTTTCATAGGCGACGGAGCGCTCAAGTGCCGTGATATCATCGGCAAGGGAGAATTCATCGAAGCGATGCCGGACGCCGCTGCAATGGCGGAGCTTGCCGAACGCGAGTTCACAAGCGGGAATTTCCGCGACCTTGCATACTTCGAGCCCTTCTATCTGAAGGACTACGTCCCCACTGTCAGCAAAAAGAAGATGTTCTAGACGCAATTTGCACGCAAAACAGCTTGCACATTGCCATAATTTGCCTATATTTGCATAAATATTCAATATTATTGCATATTTATACAATATGGGAGACAGCAAGACAAGGGACAGCCGCCTGGCGGCAATATCTTCAATCATTTCATCGAACCGCATCGGCAGCCAGGAAAAACTGGTCCGCAAACTGAAGGAAAAAGGGATAGAGGTAACTCAGGCCACACTTTCCCGTGACCTGAAGGCCCTGCAGGTGGTGAAGGTGCCTGTGGGTGACGGCTACCGCTACAGCATAGGCCACCGCCACAACATTCCCGCAAGAGGCGGTGCCGACGGCATCATCAGCATAGACGCATCCGGCAATCTGGTCGTGATAAAGACAGGTCCCGGTTTCGCCGGAGCCATAGCTCTCACGATAGACAACAACGTCACCAACCGCAACCTGATGGGCACAATAGCCGGCGACGACACCATCCTTATGATACTCCGCAAAGCCTCCGCCCTGTCCGAAGTCCTGGACGAGGCCGAACATTGCATACCCGGAATTAAAAACAAATTGATATAAAATGATACCCGGATTCAAAATCACAGTAGCGACACAGGAACACCTGAAATATGTTCCTGAAATACTCAAGACAATAGAAGATGCGGCCCGCGACAGGGGCACAGGAATTGCGAAACGCAAGCCCGAGTACGTAGAGACCAAAATAAAGGAAGGCAAGGCCATAATAGCGATGAAGGGGGACGACTTCGCCGGATTCTGTTACATAGAATGCTGGGGACACGGCCAGTTCGTGGCCAATTCCGGTCTTATCGTGAAGAAGGAGTACAGAGGCAAGGGCCTCGCAACGGCCATCAAGCAGGCAGCCTTCAACCTCTCCCGCATCAAATTCCCCTATGCCAAGCTGTTCGGCCTTACAACCGGCCTTGCAGTGATGAAGATTAACACAGAACTGGGATACGTGCCGGTGACTTTCTCCGAACTGACGAATGATCCCGAGTTCTGGAAAGGGTGCGAGAGTTGCGTCAACTACGACGTTCTCACACGGAACAACTGCACCAAATGTCTGTGCACAGGTATGCTCTACGACCCTGCCAAGCACGGGATGAAGACCTTCATCGACAAAATCAAATACAGAAAGATACTCAAACAATTGTCCAAAAACCTCAAATAGTTATGGCAAAGAAAGTTGTAGTGGCATACAGCGGCGGACTGGACACATCGTTCACCGTAATGTACCTTACCAAGGAAAAGGGTTATGAAGTTTATGCAGCCTGCGCCGACACCGGAGGATTCTCCCCGGAGCAGTTGAAGACAAACGAGGAAAACGCCTACAAGCTGGGAGCGAAGGGCTATGTAACACTGGACGTCACCCGGGAATACTACGCCAAGAGCCTCAAGTATATGATATTCGGCAATGTGCTGCGCAACGGCACCTACCCCATTTCTGTATCCTCGGAGCGCATTTTCCAGGCAATGGCCATAGCGCGCTACGCCAAGGAGATAGGGGCTGACGCCATTGCCCACGGGTCCACCGGAGCCGGCAACGACCAGGTGCGCTTCGATATGACTTTCCTCGTGATGGCCCCCGGCACGGAGATCATCACCCTCACGAGGGATATGGCCCTCACAAGGCAGTTCGAGGTGGATTACCTGAACAGCCACGGCTTCCCCGCCGACTTCAAGAAACTCAAATATTCCTACAACGTAGGTCTGTGGGGCACTTCGATATGCGGAGGCGAGATACTCGACTCCAGGCAGGGTCTGCCCGAGAGCGCCTATCTCAAGCAGGTGGCAAAAAGCGGAAGCGAGACCGTCAGCCTCGGATTCAACGGCGGAGAGCTGTGCAGCGTCAACGGTGTGCAGTATGCGGACAAAATCCAGGCGATACGTGCCGTGGAAGCCATTGCTGCACCCTACGGCATAGGACGCGACATGCACGTGGGCGATACTATCATAGGTATAAAGGGGCGTGTGGGATTCGAAGCCGCGGCGCCTATGCTGATAATAGCCGCCCACAAGTTCCTGGAGAAATTCACTCTCAGCAAATGGCAGCAGTACTGGAAGGACCAGGTTGCGAACTGGTACGGAATGTTCCTGCACGAGAGCCAGTATCTGGAGCCAGTGATGCGCGACATCGAGGCTATGCTCGAGAGCAGCCAGCGCAACGTGAACGGAACCGTTACTATGGAACTCAGGCCCTACGCTTTCTCCACCGTCGGCGTGGACTCCCCCGACGACATAGTCAAAAACAAGCTCGGCGAGTATGGAGAGATGCAGAAAGGGTGGACCAGCGAAGATGCCAAAGGCTTCATCAAAGTAACATCCACGGCACTCAGGGCATATTATGCCGCCCATCCCGAAGAAGCCTCATCAATAGAGAAGGAATTATGATAAAAGCGGGCATAATAGGAGCCGCAGGCTATACCGGAGGCGAAGTGCTGCGCCTTCTGCTGCACCATCCGCAGGTGGAAGTGGTCTTTGCTCAGAGCATCAGCAACGCAGGAGCGAAAGTCAGCAGGGTGCACACCGACCTGTACGGCGATACCGATATGGAGTTCAGCGGGGAAGCCGACGTGATGCGCTGCGACGTGGTGTTCCTGTGCGGAGGACACGGCAGCGCAGCGGCTACCATTGCGGGATTCCCCGCCGGATTCGACGGAAAGATAATAGACCTCGGCAACGATTTCCGCCTCAAGGACAATGCCGGAGATTTCGTGTACGGGCTCACCGACTGCTTCAGGGACAGAATACGCAAAGCCAGGCACATAGCCAACCCCGGCTGCTTCGCAACGGCCATACAGCTTGCCCTTCTGCCACTGGCTGCAAAAGACCTGCTGAATGAAATTCACGTCACCGCACTAACCGGAGCCACGGGAGCGGGTCAGAAACTGCAGGAAAGTACGGCCTTCAACTGGCGTGACAACAACATATCCGTATACAAGGCATTCACGCACCAACACCTCGGGGAAATAGGCGAAACCCTGTCCTCGCTTGCCCCGTCCTGGAACGGTGGTATCAACTTCGTTCCGATTCGCGGTGACTTCCCGCGCGGAATCTTCGCCTCAGTATACCTGGACTGCCCGCTTGAAGAAGATGAGGCCGCAGACCTTTACAAGGCCTATTACGCCGACTCCCCCTTTGTCAGCGTATGCGACTTCAACCCAGACCTGAAGATGGTCACGGGCACCAACAAAGCCCTGCTCTATCCACGCAAATACGGCAGCAAGCTGCACATAATCAGCTGTCTGGACAACCTCATAAAAGGCGCTGCCGGCCAGGCCGTAGAGAACATGAACCTGATGTTCGGTCTGCCGCAGGACTGTGGACTGAGGCTCAAGGGCTGCAAATTCTGAAAATAGAAACATGAAACTTTTTGACGTATATTCACTGTTTGACGTAACTCCCGCAAAGTCAAAGGGATGCCGCATCTGGGACGACAAGGGTCAGGAATACCTCGACCTGTACGGCGGCCACGCGGTGATTTCCGTGGGGCACTGCCACCCGCGCTATGTCCAGGCCCTGAAAGACCAGCTGGACAGGATAGGATTCTATTCCAACAGCGTACGCAACCCCCTGCAGGAAGAGCTTGCCGCCAGGCTCGGCAAAGCCTGCGGCTATCCCGACTATTCCCTTTTCCTTGACAACAGCGGTGCGGAGTCCAACGAGAACGCCATCAAGATGGCATCCTTCCATACCGGCAAGGACCGCATCATAGCCTTCCGCAAGAGTTTTCACGGGAGGACCTCCGGAGCCGTGGCAGCCACCGACAATCCCGCGATAGTCTCCCCCTTCAACGCAAACCACAAGGTCACTTTCTGTGACCTGAACGACGCCGCAGCGGTTGAGCAGGCACTCAGGGGCGGGGACGTGGCCGGAGTCATAATCGAAGGCATACAGGGCTGCGGAGGCATAAACGTTCCGGATGAAAACTTCATGAAACACCTGCGCAGCCTGTGCGATACGTACGGAGCCGTGCTCATACTGGACGAAGTACAGAGCGGATACGGACGCACCGGCCGTTTCTTCGCGCACCAGTGGTACGGCATCAAGGCCGACATAATCACTATGGGCAAGGGCATAGCCAACGGCTTCCCCTGCGGAGGCATACTGCTCTCCCCCGCCTTCAATCCCGTCAAGGGCAGGCTGGGCACCACTTTCGGTGGCAATTATCTCGCGATGGCCGGAGCCCTCGCGGTACTGGACATAATCGAGGACGAAAAACTCGTGGAGAACGCCCTCGAGGTAGGCGAATACCTCAAGGCATCCATACCTGCCTCACCGCTGATAAAGGAGGTAAGGGGCAAAGGACTTATGCTGGGCATAGAATTCAACTGTCCCGTGGCGGACATACGCAGGAAACTGCTTTTCGAAAAACACATATTCACTGGAGTGGCGGGCAGCAATATGATACGGCTGCTGGCCCCTCTGGTACTGACAAAAGAAGACACCGACACTTTCGTAAAGGCATTGAAGGAGGTATTATGAGAACATTTTTCCACGTACAGGACATAGGGGACCTGAAAAAGGCTCTGGAAGAGGCCAGAGCCGTAAAAAGCAATCCCTTCGCCTGGAAGAGCCTGGGCGAGAACAGGACTGTTATGATAGTTTTCTTCAACAGCAGCCTGCGCACGCGCCTCAGCACCCAGAAAGCGGCTCTCAATCTCGGACTCAGCCCCATAGTGCTCAACATAGGGCAGGACAGCTGGAAACTTGAGACGGAACTGGGCGTGGTGATGGACGGCGACAAGTCCGAACATCTGCGCGAGGCCATACCGGTGATGGGAAGCTACTGCGACATAATTGCCGTCAGGGCCTTCGCCTCGCTGAGCGACAGGCAGGCCGACTACAGCGAGACCATACTCAATCAGTTCGTGCAATACTCCGGCAAGCCCGTGATCAGCCTCGAATCGGCCACCGTGCATCCCTGTCAGGCCTTCGCCGACCTCATAACCATAGACGAGTACCGCAAGTCCGCGCGTCCCAAGGTGGTCCTTACCTGGGCCCCCCACCCCAAAGCGCTGCCCCAGGCTGTTCCAAACTCCTTTGCGGAGTGGATGAACGCCGCCGACGTGGACTTCGTCATAACACATCCGCACGGCTACGAGCTGGATCCGCGCTTCGCCGGTGGAGCCCGCGTGGAATACGACCAGATGAAAGCCCTGGAAGGAGCCGACTTCGTATATGCCAAGAACTGGAGCTGCCCCGGAGTGGCCAACCCAGCCGACTACGGCCGCATTCTGTCACAGGACCTTTCCTGGACAGTTGACGAGGCACATATGGCAGTCACCGACAACGCTTATTTCATGCACTGCCTGCCCGTAAGGCGCAATATGATAGTAAGCGACGCGGTCATAGACTCGCCCCGAAGCATAGTCATACCCGAAGCCGCCAACAGGGTGGTTTCAGCCCAGGTGGTGCTCAAACGTATGCTCGAAGCCCTATGAAAGAGACTCTGAACATAATCAAGGTCGGAGGACAGGTGGTGGAAGATCCGGATAGTCTGGACGCTCTGTTCAAGTCCTTCAGCTCCCTGGAAGGCCGGAGGATACTGGTCGTGGGAGGAGGCCGCAGAGCCACTTCCATAGCCGCAAGACTGGGCATAGAGACCCGGATGGTGGACGGAAGACGCATAACGGATGCCGACACCCTCGACGTGGTGACTATGGTCTATGCCGGGCTGGTCAACAAGAAAATAGTGGCCGGGCTGCAGGCCGGAGGCGTGAATGCCATCGGGCTCAGCGGAGCCGATATGGACGTCATCCGCAGCGAAAAGAGGAAAGCCGGCGACATAGACTACGGCTATGTGGGAGACCCCGTAAAAGTGGACACCGATGCCTTGAAAACCCTCCTTGAGAATGGTGTGACGCCTGTTTTCTGTGCACTGACACACGACGGAAAGGGGCAGTTGCTCAACACCAACGCCGACACGGTGGCCTCCACGCTCGCCTGCGCATTGGCCGGCGAATACGACGTCACCCTGACATTCTGCTTCGAGAAGGACGGAGTGCTGACCGACCCTGATGACAACAGCAGCGTGATTCGCAGGATGGACAGGGACGCCTATGCACGCTACACAGCCCAAGGGGCGATAAGCGGCGGAATGATACCCAAACTGGACAATGCCTTCAAGGCTCTGGAAGCCGGAGTGAAGGAAGTTATAATAACCAAAGCCACGGCGATAGGGCTTGACGCCGGCACAACGATATGCAGGAACTGCTGAAACAACTCATAGCCATTCCATCCTTCAGCCGCGAGGAGAAGGAGGCCGTCGACTTTCTGGAGAAATATATGAAGGAAGGCGGCTGCCCCACACCAGTCCACCGCGTAGGCAACAACCTGTGGACTGAATCTGAGGCTGCAGGCGACAAACCCGCAATACTGCTCAACGCACATATAGACACGGTACGTGACAGCGCGGCCTGGACTTTCGACCCGTTCAAGGCAAAAACCGTCGGAGGCAGGCTGTACGGGCTGGGAAGCAACGATGACGGCGCTTCGCTGGTAACCCTGCTGGAAGCCTACAGGAGACTGACAGCCAAGCCCCAGCCATACCGTCTTGTATATTCCGTCACGGCGGAGGAGGAAGTAGGTGGCACGGGCGGGCTGGAAATGCTGCTGCCCCACATAGGGAAAATCGACCTGGGAATAATAGGCGAACCGACCGGTATGGATATGGCGACTGCCGAAAAAGGCCTGATGGTGTTGGACTGCACGGCAAAGGGCGTCAGCGGCCATGCTGCCCGCGAGGAAGGCGTGAATGCCATATACAAGGCGCTGGATGACATAGAATGGTTCAGGAACTACCGTTTCGACAGGGTGTCTGAATTCTGCGGAGGAGTGAAGATGAGCGTGACGCAG
The DNA here is from genome assembly GCA_024401635.1 of Bacteroidales bacterium. Lineage (GTDB taxonomy): Bacteria > Bacteroidota > Bacteroidia > Bacteroidales > UBA932 > Cryptobacteroides. The sequence goes on along the minus strand of JAKSKP010000001.1, from coordinate 77,445 downwards.
ATAAACGCGGGAACCCAGCACAACGTCGTGCCGGACTGCTGCACTTTCGTGGTGGACGTGCGCGGCAACGGTCTTTACAGCAACCTCGAGATACTCGACATAGTGAAGCGCAACGTAAGATGCGAGGTGAAGGCACGTTCGACACGTCACAACGGAGCCTCCATCCCTCTGGAGCACCCCGTTGTACGACGCGGACTGCAACTCGGCCTGGGGACCTTCGGCTCCCCCACCACCAGCAACCAGTCAATCTGCCCCTTCACAACGCTGAAAATAGGCCCCGGGCAATCCTCACGCTCGCATTCGGCCGACGAATACATACTTCTGGAAGAACTTGAAAAGGGAGTGCAGACATATTTCGGTCTGCTTGACTCGCTGGAACTAAACTGAATGGACAATGGCAAAACTCTGGGACAAAGGATTTAACGTCAACGAAAAGATAGAACGTTTCACCGTAGGCAAGGACAGGGAGCTTGACCTTTACCTGGCCCCCTGGGACATTCTGGGGACTATGGCGCACATCACTATGCTCCAAAGCGTGGGGCTTCTCGGCAAGGACGAGCTTGACATCCTGCTCGCAGAACTCAAAATCCTGTACAAGGACGCCTGCAAGGGAGATTTCACGATTGGCGAAGGAGTGGAGGACGTACACTCGCAGGTAGAGCTGACGCTCACGGGAAAGCTGGGCGACATAGGCAAGAAGGTGCATACAGGCCGCTCGCGCAACGATCAGGTGATGCTGGACATCAAGCTGTTCAGCCGCGCCGGCATAGAGCGCACCGCCGGCGCCGCGCGCAAGCTTTTCGGCACGCTCACCGAAGCATCGGAGAGATACAGGGACAAACTTATGCCCGGCTACACGCATATGCAGGTGGCGATGCCATCATCCTTCGGACTATGGCTCGGAGCCTATGCGGAAAGCCTCGCAGACGATATGGAAAGCCTGCTTGCGGCTTGGAACACAGTAAACCGCAATCCTCTGGGTTCGGCAGCTGGATACGGTTCCACGGCGCCCCTGGACAGAAGCCTCACCACAAGCCTTCTGGGATTCGAGGATCTGGACTACAACTCCATATATGCCCAGATGGGTCGCGGAAAGACAGAAAGGAACGTAGCCTTCGCCCTGTCCTGCATAGCCGAGACCATAGGCAAGCTGGCGGCCGACTGCTGCCTTTTCAACAGCCAGAACTTCGCCTTCGTCACCCTGCCCCGCGAGATGACCACAGGCTCCAGCATAATGCCTCACAAGAAGAATCCCGACGTATTCGAGCTTATACGCGCCCACTGCAACAGGATATGCTCAGTGCCCGAATCGATACGCCTGCTGACCACCAACCTCAGTTCAGGATACTTCCGTGACCTGCAACTTCTCAAGGAGCTGTACCTGCCCGTCTTCGACGAGCTGTGCGACTGCCTGGAGATAATGGATTTCGCAATAGGAAATCTGGAAGTCAAGGACGGCCTTATGGATGATCCCCGCTATGCCGCGGCATTCAGCGTGGAGGAAGTGAACAGGCTCACCGCCTCCGGAATCCCGTTCAGGGATGCTTACAGGCAGGTTGGAGAGGCTTTGGAGCGTGGAGAATTCAAGAGCACTGCCACAAGCGTCGAGGATACGCTGAAGCGTTACACCCACGAGGGCTCGATAGGCAATCTGTGCACGGACAGAATATGCGCCCGTATGGACAGGACAATGGCACGCTTCCCCTTCGACAAAGTGAGGAAAGCCCTGGAGAAATTGGCGGACTGATTCGGGGAAAGTGATTGTCAACCCATTACCAGCGTCCTGGTAAGGGCAAACTCGTCATCGGAGAAAGGTACGCCCATAGCCACTTCCGAGAAAATCTGGCAGAAGGCGAAGTAAGGCTTCAGTTCCTCGAGCACATCCTCCAGAGGAACGTCCGGACCGAAATAATTTTTGAGGAAAGACTTGCAGAATTGCACGCCCTGTTCAGGGGTGCAATGGAAATTTTCCGTGAACTGGGCGCTGTGGCGGCCGGCGAAGTCAATAAGGCAGGCGGTCATCCCAAGGTCGAAATAGGGATGGCCATAGGAGAAATTTCCCAAATCAATGAAATAGCTTTTGCCCTCCGAGAGCACCACATTGCCGAAATGCAGGTCCCCGTGGATGCAGGTGCGTCCGTCAGGAAGTGACTCCAGAAGCTTGATGGCCCTGCACTTGAACTCCTCGTCGCGGAAATCGTCGGCGAGTATCGCATTGTGCAATCTGTCCTTTACGTTGGGGAAATTTTCAGGACTGCAGGGAGTGGAATGCAGTTTGCGGACAAGGGCAGCCAGATCGCGGGCCAGGGACTCGATAAGTTCCGGGCTCTGCCCCACCTTCCTGGCATAGGAAACCTTGTCGGAGAACCTCTGGTAGATGGCACCGAAGGATTTCCCGTCAGTGACCAGTTCGAACGGCTTTGAAGACGGAATTCCCATCGAGTGGACCAGCGATGCCATACGGAACTCCTCCTCTATCATAGAAAAAGGAAACTCCGGCTTCAACATTTTGAGAAGCACGGAGTCATCACTTTTATTGAAATAAGAGGAACCGAAATATCCGGAACCGCTCAATGTCCACTCGTTGAGATCTATACTGGTCATTTTACAATGGCAAAGTGGCTGCCGAAACGCTCGAAAGCGGCGCGCTCGAGCATCTCGCGGTCATCGGGATGAGCTATGCTGATAAGAAGTCTTGCCCTTTCCTGCAATGACTTGCCATAGAGATCCACGGCACCGTATTCCGTCACAATCCAATGCGCATCGGAGCGCGGGGTCACCACGCCTGCACCGGGATTGAGCTCGGGCACTATCTTGTTCTTGCCTTTCAGCGTACGGGAAGCGAAAGCCGTGATGGACATACCGCCCTCGGACATGGTCGCGCCGCGGACGAATTCCAGCTGGCCGCCGGTACCGCTGAATATGCGGGTGCCTATGCTGTCGGCACATATCTGTCCTGTCAGGTCCACCTCCACAGCGGAATTGATGGCCTTCATATGCGGGTTCTGCGCAATGATGAAGGGATTGTTGGTATAGGCAACGTCCCTCATATCGACCGCCGGATTCCTGTCTATGAAAGAATACACGTCCTGCGAGCCGAGAAGGAAAGATGCAACGACCTTGCCTGTGTCGATCTTCTTGGCGGCGCCGTTGATGACACCGGCCTTTATGAGCTTCAGAAGACCGTCGGCAAACATCTCGGTGTGCAGGCCCAGGTTCCTGTGTCCGGACAATTCCCCTGCAAGTGCATTGGGAAGGGCACCTATGCCCATCTGTATGCAGTCACCGTCCTCCACGAGAGCCGCGCAATTCTTGCCTATCAGCATCTCCGTGGGAGTGGGCTGGGCGAAATCCGCCGTCACCAGAGGAGTGTCATCCTCCACCAGATAGTCGAACTTGTCTATGTCAATGAGATTGCCATAGGCAAAGGGAACATTGGGATTCACCACTCCGATCACCAGTTTGGCGGACTCGACCGCCGCCACCGAACAATCCACTGAAGTGCCCAGAGAAACGCGTCCCTGGGAATCCGGCCTGGAAATGCTGACAAGAGCGGCATCCAGGCTGATTATCCCCTTCCTGTACAGGCCGGGTGTCTCACCCAGATGTACCGGAAGATAGTCGGCGAAACCGGCATTGACGTTGGCACGTACGTTGGGACCAAGGAAGAAGCCCTGGTCGAAGAATATGCCTTGATACCTCTCCTCGCTGTAAGGTGCGGGGCCTTCGGTATGGAAATGGTGGAAGTGCAGGTCGCACACGTCACCGGCATCGGCCCTGCGGCACAATGCCTGGATAAGTATATGAGGCACAGCCGCCACACTGCTCAGATGAATCTGGCCGTGTGACGGTATGTGACTTACAGCTTCGTCAGCTGTGACGAATTTATTTGAGAAGCTGGGCACGAGATGACTCGATGAGTACCTTCGCGTCAAGAATCTGCTGCTTGAACTGCTGGAGGTTGATTGCGTTGATCACCTGGAGAGGAGCGAGAGACTCGTTCAGCTCATTGTACTCGGGGTTGATGGTAGCAAGGTCCTCGATGGCAATGCTCAGAAGGGTGATGTGATAAGAAGTGTTGGAAGCAGACTCATCGTCGAAAGCGCCGAGGAATTTGTCGACGTTCTGTGAAGCGATGTAGAGCTCTTCGATAAGGGCGGCAGCGGTTGCATCCCAGAACAGGTTGATACGGCCGTTGTCCTTGCTGGTCTGATAGAACTTCTGAAGCTGAGCCTCATAGTTGTCCTCGGCATTGACGAGATCCTTCAGGCTGGCATCATTGACGTCGATGTAGAGTTTGGCAAGGGTCTTGTCATAGTCTGAAACTGACATATCATAGAGTTTTGCAATCTCCTTGTCGGCTGCGATGATACCGATGGCGCGATATTTCTGTGCAAGAGTCTGGAGGTCATTTGCATAAGCGGGATCAACCAGATAGTCGGGCTTCAGCTGTTTCTCTTTCTCGTCGAGAACGACCTTTCCGTCCTTCACTGATTTTACGATACCTACGGGTTTCAGTTTGGAGAAATCGTTGGTAAGGCTGTCAAGGTGAATCTTGATGAGGGCCTCCTGCTGGAGTTCCGCCTCTGACTTGGGAGCAGCGACGTTCTTCTTCTCACCTTTGTTGTTTCCGCAAGAAGAGCAGGATACTACAGAAGCGCAGCAAAGTGCGATCGTAAGGATTTTGGTAATTGTTTTCATAATTTTTTGTACTGAATATTAATATTATTTTTTCATTTTGTCAGGTATGTTCGCCAGCAGGACCGCCGTCAGCAGTATGCACATAATCAGCATCACGGCCAGGTTGAAGAAAAGGGTGGGAATATGCAGGCTGCCCACTATCTTCTCGCTGCTGTAGAAAGGAGCGCGTCCGTTGCGGCTCACCGGGGTAAGGAAAATGTAACCCGCACGGGGCACGATATGGTTCTTTACTACCTCCACGGCACTCTTCGCAGCGCTTCCGGTCACGAACTCCTCCAGCCTTATGTTGCAGTTGGCCTTCTTGAGAGCCACCATTTCATCCTTTCCCTTCTCCTTGATGAGCTCAGTCAGCTCCCTGTCCTTCTCCAGCGTCAACTGATTGGAAATCAGCACCAGGGCGATATCCATTTCCTTGAAATAAGTCTCGAGGGAAGAATAGCTGAAATCGCCTTCATAAACGAGTCCGGTGGCCTCCTCCAGTCTGGGAAGGCTGTTCTTGATGGTCAGCAGACAGTCATCGGCTCCCTCACGGCCCTCCCTGCGCAGGAACTCCATCCTCTCCAGCTGCGACTGCAGCTCGGGGATGTAGGACTCGCGGAAGAAGAAGGCAGCCGACCTTGTCCTGTCCACTTCGAAGAAAGGACGCTCATACTCGTTGTAGCAGTAAGTGCCCACGGCCACGGCCTCGAAAGCCCAGCGCGAAGGTATCACGTCACCTATCACCGGAACGTTGTCCGTAGTGCTGTTGCCGTTCAGGTCCGAGAAATCCACGACCAGACCGCAGAGCAGAATCTGGGGAATAAGCAGCAGAGGGATGGTGATGTATATGGCCACTACGGAGCCCAGGCACTGCGACAGCAGGAGGCCGATAAGGCTGCTGAGCAGCGACGATATGAAGAGTATCACCCACCACATCAGGAACATCCCGTGCAGGCCCATCAGCAGGTTGCCCACCAGGATGAACAGCGCAGTCTGCAGAAGAGCCACACCGGCTGAGAATATTATCTTGCTGAATATATACGACTTGTAGTTCAGGTTCAGGAACTTCTCCCTCTTGAGCAGAGCCCTGTCCTTGATTATCTCCTCGGCGCTGCCCGTCATACCTATGAATATGGCGACAATCACGGCCATGAAGAAGTAGCTCACCATATTCTTGTTATCCATCACGGTGTAACCGGCCTGGGGCGCGTACCTCGTAAGGAAACCGCAGATTACCGCAAGCACAGGCGCTTCCAGCAGTGTGATGAGTATGTACTGGGTGTTGGACAGTTTGGCCTTGACGTTCCTCTCCAGATAGATGAGCATCTGCCTGAAGGGGGAAGGACTCTTCTGGCTGGTCTGCGTCACGGACGAAGGCTCGGGTTTCTCGGCTGCAGGACGGGAATCCAGATACATCTCGTGCCACTGTTCCGGGCTGACCTTGCGGTTCTGGCTAATCTTGCCTGTACCGTCGAGAGCCTTCTCGCTGATGATGTTCAGCACTATCTCCGGGTTGACGTTGCCGCACAGCTGGCAGGTGCTCGTCTGAGCATCCGCATAGTTGGCCGCCGTCTTGAAATAGGTGACGGCGTCTATGGGATTGCCGTCGAATACGGGATATCCGCCCAGATCCAGCAACAGCAGACGGTCGAAAAGCTTGTACACGTCGCTGGAAGGCTGATGTATATTGGCCACCACCAGCTTACCGCTGTAGGTCTGGTCCTTGAGCAGGCCCATTACATTCTCGGTATCAGCCGAAGACAGACCGGAAGTGGGTTCATCCAGGAATATGACCGCCGGCTCGCGTATGAGTTCGAGGGCTATGTTGAGCCTCTTGCGCTGACCGCCGGAAATGGTCTTGTTCAGAGGTGAGCCGACCACGATGTCCTTCGCCGCCTCCAGACCGAGGTCCGAAAGGGTTTTCATCACACGACGGCCCATCTCCTCCTCCGGCATCCCGTCGAAGCAGAGCTTAGCGGTATAATAAAGGTTCTGGTATACGGTAAGTTCCTCAATCAGAAGGTCATCCTGAGGCACGAAGCCTATCAGGCCCTTCACCTCGGGCTCGTCTATGGAGTGGCCGTTGATGGTGATGCTGCCCTCCTGAGGCTTGAGCGAGCCGTTGAGTATGGACAAAAGGGTGGTCTTGCCGGCTCCGCTGCCTCCCATTATGGCAACCAGCTCACCGCTGTGCAGCACTGTGGACAGGTTGTGTATACCGTTGTTGCTGCCCGGGAAACGGAAGTTGATATCGATGGCGCTGAAGGCTATGCTGTCGGAATCATCCTTCCTGTAAGCCTTGAGCACTCCGGAATAATATATGGGCGCGCCCTTGTGGTTCTTCGCCACACCGCTCTTGTGCCATATCTGGAACATGCCCTTCATCAGGCGCACGTCGTTGAAAAGAATCTCGTCGTCGCCCCAATATGAGAAAAGAAGGGTGTTGGTGGCGGATATCCAAAGAGTCTTGAATTCGCCCTCATAGCCTGCGAAAGTCTGCTTCCTGACACAATCGGTCTGGGTGCCGCTGATATAATCGCAGAAGGAACTGTACAGTTCTCCGTCCACGCCGAACTGGTCCGCAATGGTGCGGAACAGAGGGTTCGCAGCATCGAAACTGCCCTCGGCCATACTGCCGAACTCCATCAGACGAAGGAGTATCAGGGTAAGCTCGCCGGACTCCATATTGGGCCTGAGCTTGGAAGCTATATTATTGACAATCTGCGCCTTGTCCACATCAATCTCACGATAGAAATCGTTCAGGTCATTGTACAGATTGACGTATGAACGCTTGTCACGCAAACCGAAGTGATGGGTCAGATAACTGCCCAAAAGCAGCTCCGATTCACCACGGTCACCGTCCGAGCCTGCCTGAAGCAGCGCGAACAGGTTCACAAGACCGGAAAGTATGGCATCGTTCAGCATATACCCAATACAACTAATTTACAAAGATAATAATTATACTCTTAAGTTCAGCAAAAAATACTATTTTTGCAGTCGTAACAAAAACACCTCCATGAAAAGCAGATTCTTCACTCTTCCATCATCGGCTGACAAGCTGGACCTGTCAGTCGCCGTATTCGAACCCGAGGACCTGAAAGGAGCCAAAGGCATATTCCAGCTGGTACACGGGATGGTCGAACACAAGGAACGCTACTACGGCTTCATAGAATGGCTGGTGGACAAAGGCTATATATGCGTGATACACGACAACCGCGGTCACGGCGCCTCAATTAACGATAAGATAGAGCTTGGATATATGGGAAAGGGTGGATGGAAAGCCCTGGTCGAGGATGTCAGGATAGTAGGTGACTGGGCCAGAGCGTCTTACGGCCCGATGGAATTCACACTTTTCGGCCACAGCATGGGCTCGATGATAGTCCGTTCATACCTGAAACGCTATGACGACACCATAGACAGACTGTTCGTATGCGGCACCCCGGCCGACAATCCCGCAAAGGGAGCAGGCAGGGTTCTGGCCTGGACACTGGGCACTTTCGGAGGATGGCACAAAAGGCCGGAACTCCTGCAGAGGATAAGTTTCAAGGGATATAACGACAAGTTCCCCAAGGAAGCCGCCGAGTTCGAAAAGGCCTGGAGCTGCTCCAACCACGACGTCCAGGTGGAAATGAAGAAAGACCCGCTCTGCACCTTCAGATTCACCGCCAACGGCTTCTACAACCTCTATTCGCTGATGGCTGACTGCTACTGCCCCAAAGGCTGGAAGCTTGGCAGAACCGGCATTCCTGTACATTTCATAGCCGGCGACATGGATCCCTGCCACAAGGATGACAAGGCCTACGACGAGGCAGTGGAGTTCCTCCGCAAGAGAGGCTACACCAACGTCAGCAAAAAGCTTTACAGCGGATTGCGCCACCAGCTTATCAACGAAACCGGCAAAATGGAGGTCTGGAACGACATTCTCGCCAGACTCACCGAATAGATTCCAAAGGATACGTCAGGAATTGCGGGGCTCCCCTATTTCCAGAAAACGAAGAATACCGCCGCCACAAGGCAGGCGAAGGCTGCAATGTGGTTCCAATGTATCGATTCACCCTTGAAGACGAACAGGACGATAAGAGAGAAGACGGTAAGGGAAATGACTTCCTGAATCACTTTAAGCTCGACCAGGGAGAAAGGGCCGCCGTTTATCTGCGAACCGAGTTTGTTGGCGGGGACCATAAAGAAATATTCAAACAGGGCGATACCCCAGGAAAAAAGTATAACCAGAATCAGGGGCCAGGAGTTGCTGATATTCATCTCCTGCAGTTTGAGATGGCCGTACCAGGCGAAGGTCATGAATATATTGGAAATAATCAGAAGAATGATGGTCCAGAGTCCCTGCATAATAATTGGTCTTTGAAAATTTGCGGGGCAAATATAATAATTCTGTGCAAATTTTCGTAATTTTGCAGTGGTGAAAGGCCGGAAAGGCCGTGAGTTTCGCCCGCCCCCCTAGTTTAATGGATAAAATTTGGGATTCCGGTTCCTACGATAGGCGTTCGATTCGCCTGGGGGGTACAGAAAAAGGATGGTTTTCACCATCCTTTTTCTGTACCATTTGTTATGTGGCTGGGATTACTCAGCGATGATAGAAACACGTGAGAGAGCAGCCTGGTTGAAGAACATATTGTCAACACCACCGTTGGCAACAGTCTTGAGCTGATCGGGGTTGACACCTTCCTTTACGAGGAAGTCGTAAACGGTCTTGGCACGATTCTCAGAAAGTTTCTGGTTAACCTTTGCAGAACCGGTTGACTTATCAGCGTTACCGGAGATAGTGTAAACAACGTCCTTGGGACCTTCCTTGATAGCTTTGGCAACCTCGGTGAGGCGAACCCTATCCTGGTCGGTGATGTTGTACTTACCAATCTGGAAGAATACATAGCTGCCGGCGGGAGAAGTCTTGGTGACGATCTTCTCAACTTCCTTGACAACCTCTTTGGTCACAATCTTCTCAACGGGAACCTCAACAGTGTTGGTAACAGTCTCGACGCGGCCATACTTCTTTGCGAAGCCATCCTTTCCGAGACGGCCGCCGAAGGTGTAGGCGAAGCGGATTGAGAAGCGGTTGGTGTTCTCAGCCTTGCGGCAAACTGAAGCATCACCGAAGATTGAAGGAGTAACGCCTGTACGATATTCAATACCGAGAGCGCAAGTCTTTGACACGTTGAAAGAGAGGCCGGCACCACCTGTGATACCGAAACGGGCCTTAAGACCATTTGCATCGTCTACAACATAAGTACCGTTGGCTGTGGCAGCACCTGTGAACTCAGTGCACTTTGAAGCGAGGTTCATCGTGGGACCGAGGAAGAGGTAGAAGTCACAAAGGGGAAGAGACTTCTTGCTGATGGCCTGAGAAAGATTCAGGATACCGTCAACATTCAGTTCACCGAAATACTGCTTGCTGCTCCAACTGTCAACATTCTGAAGATACATTGATTTGGGCTCATCACCATAGTACTGGCTGATGCCGGCGAGGGCGATGCGGCCTCCCCATACAGGGGTGAACCATTTACCAACCTCAATTGAGATATAAGGCTGAACCTTGTTCATCTTAGTGGTGGTGGTGGTTGAGATGACACCGCCGTTGACACCGAGCCAAATGTCGTTGCCAAGTTTTTCCTCCTGCTGTGCGTTGGCTGTGAATACACAAGAAACCAGAGCTGCAGCAACTGCGAAATATTTAAGTTTCATAATCGTTCTACTTTAATTTATTAATAAGGTATAGTTGTGTATTACTCAGCGAAGATGATACCACCACCAGCGTTGCTGCTGTAGCCGTGAACATCGTCGTGGCCGTGGCCGTAGTGATAGTGACCTGAATGACCGGGCATTGCGGCTTCGCAGTATTCGGCCTGGGTGGCAACCTCTTTCACTGTGATTGTACCTACGACAACATCTTCCTTGCCGGTGATGTGACGTATTACATTGTAAACTGTAGTGGTATAAATCTTTGTTCCGTAAGCAGAGTACATTGCGAAAGCGGAAATCTTCATAGGGAGCTTCTTGGTCTCTGTCTTGGCAACGGGATTGTCAAGCAGTTCTGCATATGAATCGACAATAGCCTTCTCGATCTCGGTTGCAGCATCAGTATACTCGGGTACTGATTCAACAACACCATACTCGCTCTTGTACTCGGTATCAGCCACGAGGATGAATTCAGTCTCATTGTAGAGCCACTGGCCCTCGCCCTCGCCATGACCGGTTGTTGCGTGTTTGTAATCGTGAGTGTAGGTCTGATGGCCATTGGGAGAGAAGAAAGTACCGACTACCTTGGTTGAAGTAGGTTCACCGGCCTGTTGAAGAGGGTAGATTGCAGGGCTGTCGACAGGTACGGTGATCTCATACGGAAGCGTGGCGCCGGGAGGGAGCTCACCGAGATTGAGAGTCTCTTCAGCAGCATATTTTCCATTATATTTGGCACCGATGTAAATCTGCTGTGCAGGGATGGCAGGTGCCTCTTCGGTACCAGTGATGGTAAACACGTTTCCTGTAGGAGTGAGGGAGCCGGTAAGCGATGAAGAAGCCAGAACTTCGGCATCCTCAGTAACAAATGTTTCGGTAAGGAAATCGTACACAAGAACGGTTATGGAAACCTCAGCGGGCTCGGTGACGGGAGCGACACCGAGAGCGATGGTGACAGCGTAGTTCTTGTAGTCCCATTTCTCAATCTTGTCGATATTGAGAGTAGCTTCACCTTTGAGAGTCCTTTCACCCTTATAATAGATGGCAGTAATCTTGGCAGGCATTGCAGGAATTCCGTTCTCTCCTTCTATAGTGATTGTACCTTTACTGATAGCTGCCTGGAAGTCTCCATCATACTCAATGTCAAGATTGGCTTTTTCAGTAACGTCAACTCCGTCTTCATTATCCCAAACGGTAACGGCTATGAAAGCATAAGCGGGAGTGGGATCGGGAGTACCTACAACGACAGTTGAGGTATAGTCTGCGATGCCACCGGCAAGAAGGCTGTTGATTTTCACGGTGCTGGAAGCAGTTTCTCCCTTATAGTCGGCGGAAATTGTCACCGTCTGCTCGGGAAGTGCAGGAGCACCCTTGATAGAGAACACGTTGCCGGACTGTTCAATGACCACATTGGCCGTGCTTGAAGCCGAAAGCTTAAGCTCGGGATCGTTGGTAATGTTCAGATTGGCATTGAGTGCATCCAGAGCAGTAACCGTAATGGTAGCTTCTGCGTTTTTGGGCTGGAAAGTGGTATTGATGTCCTCAATTTTGCAGGAGGAAACAAGAATACCCGCAATCGCAAGACTGGCAAAAGCCAGATTCTTAAAAAACTTTTTCATCGGATAGATTTGTTTTAATAATTTGTTATTTAATTTTTATTCTGTTTTTCCATTTTTTTCAATTCCTTTTCCTTCCTCTTCTGTTCCTTCTTGATTTCAACCTCCTTCAGCCTCTTGATCTCCTTCTTTATGTAATACGGGTTGAACGCATTGCTGTTCATTATGTTGTCTGACGACTCCAGCCTGGTTTCCTTGTACCAGCGTTGCTCGTTGTTGGCATTGTAGGCCATACCCATCTGCCCTGAAGTGGTCACCCTCGGCCAGTAACCGGGACGCCTGTACCTGTAGGGAGGCAGAGCGATCTGGAACCGGAAACCTCCGTTGGTATGAGCGTAGGTATTGAAACCCTTTTCCACGTAGAAGCCTATGCTGCAGTAGCGGAAGTGTCGAATCATCTCAGCCTTGGCCCCTATGTCCGCAAGCAGGAATTTCTCCGCCTTGAGCTTGAACTCCGTGTCGACCCTCGGCCAGTAGAAGTTCAGCCCCACATTCCAGAACGGCTCCAATTCCTTGCTCATATGGAAATTGAAACCCTCGAAATAGCACAGGCCCAGCATTCTGAATCCGCCCTCCAGCATCAGCCAGGGTGCGAATGAGAAGCGCTTCTGCATCTCAATACCGAATCCGTAGCGATTGTTCGCGAACACTCCAACGGCAGCCTTGCCCGTAATGTCAAGAGGAAGCCTGAAGCGCTGCGACAAGGTAATCATACCCGGATGAATCTTGTCCTCACTCGCGCCGTAACCGTCGTTCCATATCGGGAATTTGACCTGATACGAAACTTTGGATCCGGGCCAGAGGGTCATCTCTATCGCCGGACTCAGCTGCCAGAGGCTCTGATAGACCTGGGTGATGATCAGGTTCATAAGGGAAACCTGAGGATAAACCACAATGTCCACCTTGCCGAAGGAGCTGCTGGTCTTGCGGTCCCTGCGCACCAGCTTCCAGTCCGACCGTTCGAGATGGTGGGAAACATCCCAATCCCCAACTTTGGAATCGTAAGTCAGCGTCACCTGCGGAACGTCATAGTCCAGGACTATCAACTTGACCACACCTTCATTCAGAACTCCGTCTTCCTCCAGGGTCCTGATTGCGGCCGCAATGCCGGAAGCCTGAAGCTTGTAGGCATCGTTCTGAATCGTAAGAACAGTCAGCGAATCCTCGGACACAGCCCGGATATTGCTGAACCCCTGTTCCTTGAGCGCGGTCTTGAGCGTTTCCAAATCACCCTGCGCATAGCCACAAGGGCAGGCGCAAAGAAGGAAAGCCGTCAATATCAGGCCTTTACAAAACACGCAAGTGATTCTTTTGTCAAACATCTATATCGAATACACCATTCGAAGTTACAAATTTAGAAATAATCTGCAACTTACGCAAACAATTCAACTAATTTTTCAACAAATCTATCAACTTTTCCACATTATATGTGGAGGAAGCCCAGCTCGTGCAGAAGCGCGCCACTGTACGGCCGTCAGGAAGCACACGCCAGAGCTGATAGCCGAAACGGCCCTCCAGACGCGACACAAGCTCGGGGGAAAGTATGGGAAATATCTGATTGGTAAAACTTTGCACAAAGAACTCACATCCTGCGGCGGCAAAAGCATCGCGCAACGCCGCAGCCTTGCGGTCAGCTTCGCGGGCAAGGGCGACGTACAGGCTGTTCCCCATACCTTCCGCGCCGGTCCCGCTCCCCTGCTCCGGAGACAGCAGAGTTTCAAACTGCAAGCCCAGCAATCTGCCCTTTGCAAGCATTCCTCCGCCCTGTTTGATGAAATATCGAAAATCTTTGCGAAGCTTTTCGTTACAAATTACAACCGCCTCCCCGAAAAGGGCACCCTGCTTGGTGCCGCCGATGTAGAACACGTCGCACAGCGAAGCGAGCTCCTGCAGTGTCAGATCGCACTTTTCGGACGCCAGACCGTAGCCCAGCCTCGCGCCGTCCACAAATAGCGGAATACCGAACTTTCCGCACACGCGCTTAAAGTCCGTAAGTTCCTCACGGGTGTACAGCGTGCCAAGCTCGGTAGGATAGGACAGGTACAGCATACCGGGCTGCACCTCGTGTTCCGGGCCGTCCTGGCCGAAATGTCCTTCCAGGCAGGCCTGTACGTCAGCCCCTGACACCTTGCCGTCCACGGATGGCAGAGCTATCACCTTGTGGCCCGTATGCTCGACGGCTCCCGTCTCATGCACGTTGATATGACCCGTGGAGGCGCACATCACCCCCTGGTAGGGCTTGAGCACCGAAGCTATCACGGTCGCATTGGTCTGGGTGCCTCCCACAAGGAAATGGACGTCGGCATCAGGCCTGCCGCAAAGGCGTCTGACAAGTGCACGGGCACTCTCGCAATAATCGTCGCAGCCGTAGCCCGGCGTCTGTTCCAGGTTCGTATCCTGCAGTTTCTGCAGTATCTGCGGGCAGCAGCCCTCCAGATAATCGCTGTTGAAAAGAATCATATAAGCAGTTTCAATGCTTCAGTGAAGCATAATATCTTGCGAAGGTACGAAAAAAAGTTGGCACTCTTACGAATCACCGGTGTGAATTGCCGATTTTTTCCACTCGGAAGGAGACATTCCCTTGAACTTCGCAAAGGACTTCTTGAAGTTGCTCCTGTCGTTGATGCCGACCGCCTCCGAGACTATCTCGTAGCTCATCGAAGGATCCTCGGCCATCAGCCGGCAGGCCTCCTCGATGCGCAGCCTCTGCCGCCAGGTGCGGAAATCCTCGCCGACCACCTGCCGGAAATATTCCCTGAACGTCAGAATGTCAGTGTCAAGGGACTCCGCAATGCTTTCCGTGGACACGTCCGAGACGACATAATTCTTCTTGTCCACCCATTTCTTCAACGCTACACCGAGCCTTTCCAGCGACCCTGAGCTCTCACGGGCTCCTTCCTCGACCTCCAGATGGTCGTAGAGCTGCGAAACGAGATTCATGCTGTAGCTCTGGTCTATGAAAAGAACGGCCACATAGATGTAGAACCCTATGAACAGTATGCGCCAGACAAAGAAGACACCACCCATGAACGGCACGGCGACCAGGAGCGCCATACCGAGCGCAATGGCGGCTATGAACCTGTTCTGATAACGGAGCATATAATTGAAATCCTCCGCGTAATAGTCCTCAAGCAGCAATGTGGTCGCCCTGTACTCCTTCACCGCCACCCTGCATATATGTATGCTCTGCACTATGCCGGCCACGAAACCGCAGATGAACACGTAGGTGAAAGCGGACGGGAAGGCGGCCGCGCATACAATCAGCGCCAGGTTGAAGAACGCGTAGGCAAGGCAGTTGAGGGCGACGAAGCGCCGGCTTATCCTGGTGGGATTGGCAAAAAGTATGGAAATGAAGCCCATCAGTATGTTCTGCGTGGAGCAGGACCAGAAAAAGAACACGTCGAAGACGATGTCAGGGATGGTGAAGAACGACCTGGCCAGGTTGCCAGCCATCGAAATCAGCAGAGACAGCGCCAGAAGAAGCCGTGCCGTACGCTGTTTTCCGCAGGTCTGACAGCGCTTCGGATGAAGACAGAGAACCATAACGGCCAGCGCCAGCTGCACCGCCGACGTGACAAAAGCGAAAATAACGTTGATATCCAAAGTTCCCATTCCGTGGTAATTTATTCTGTCAAAATTTCAGGGACATACCGTTCAGAGCCCGAATGACAAAAATTATACCACAAAAGTCCCTGTCACAAGCCACGAAAAACTCTCCGTCGTACAACGCCTGGTTGGCGGCAATCCGGCATCTTTGCAGCGCAAACCGAAAAAATGAAAAGGAATCTGAAAATAAGAATAGGAATGTGCCTGGCGGCAATCGCGATATCCACATTCCATACACACGCGGAAGAACTGCCCGCGGCAATAGTTGTCGCTGACGGCAAAAAACCTGCCGATATGACAGGTTGCGCCATATACAGGTACGACTGCGGGATAATCCCGCCACATTACTCCGCACCACGGCAGCAGGAAGTGAAGCACTTCTACCTGCAGCTCAGGACCAACACGCTTTACGATCTCGCGCTCCTGCCCAACATCGGTATGGAAGCGGGGCTAGGCAAAGGCTGGAGCATAGGGGGAAACGTCCTGTACGGATGGTGGTCTGACAGAAGCAGGCTCTTCTGGAGGGCGTTCTCCGCGGACATAGGCGTACGCAAGTATTTCGGAGGCGGGCAACGCTCCCGCAGCATCGGAAACGCAAGCGGCCTTTCCGGCCATCACGTAGGTCTGTACGCGGGAATCGTAACCTACGACTTCGAACTCGGCTCCCGCGGAATCATCTGCGACTGGCGGGATGAATGGGGAAGGTTCGCCGGACTTGAATACGGCTATTCCCTGCCCGTGGCGAAGAATCTGAACATCGACTTTTCCGTCGGAATCGGATACGCCGGAGGAAAGTACAAGGAATACCTGCCCGTCCCCAACGCCATCCCTAAAGAACTGCATTATGTATGGCAGTCAACTGGCAAAATGCACTATTTCGGTCCCACTCGTCTGGAAATCAGCCTTGTATGGACCCTGGACCTCACACGCAAGATAAAATGAAGATGAAAAGACACATAGCAGCGGCACTGGCCGCCCTGACCGCCACAATCTCCTGCCAGCACAAGGAACTTTGCTACGATCATCCCCATAACGGGAGCCTGAAAGTGGTGTTCGACTGGACGAAAGCGCAGGAGCCGGTCGGGCAGAACATGGAACTCTTCCTGTTTCCCGTCATCAGTCCGGAAAATCCTATCCGGCCGGAATCCGGAGCCTTCCGTCCTCTCCACTACCAGTTCTATGACATACACGGCGGAACCATCGAGGTCCCCTCCGGAGCATACAGGGCCATTTGTGTCAATACCGGCACGGGCGCCAACCGCTTCACCGACGACTCGGACAACTTCGAAGACTTCACCGTCACGACACGCGCCGCAGGCAAAGCCGACGATTCCATCCTGGAACCTGACATACTGTACAGCGACCACACACTCGCGGTAGTCGGCATAGAGGACAAAGTCCAGCAGACACTGGTGATGTATCCCGTACAGAGGACTCCGCGCTACACCGTGATTGTCAGGAACATACACAATCTGGGCGGAGCCAGGGGGTGTAAGGCTTCCCTGTCGAGCCTGTCCTGCAGCTATCTGGAAGTCCCCTGCCTGCCCTCCGACGCCAGCCATACACAGACCCTGGACATGGCCCGGGCCGGCGAGACGGTTCTTGCGGGGCAGATCACAATTTTCGGGCACAGGCACAGCAAATGTCTGAACCACATCCTGACACTGAGCTTCACCCTGCTGGACGGCCAGCAGTACACCGTCACGGCAGATGTCAGCGGGCGGATGGACGAACTCTCCCGCGAAGGGAGAATGACCGGCGACATAGAGGTCGACCTTGACATAGAGATACCAAAGCCCATTTCCAACGGTTCCGGCTTCCAGCCCACCGTGGACGGATGGGAAGGAGAATACATAGACTTATCAATGTAGATAAATCAGAACAACAAAAAAACTTCAAAAACAAAAAAGAAATGAAAACAAATCTCAAAATCCTTGCCCTCGCAGCCGCAGTTACGGCTCTGGCAAGCTGCAACAAATCAGAAGTCGTCAGCATTTCACAGCCTGACGCGATCAATTTCCGCACCCAGGTCGGAATGGCCTCCAAGGCTGCTTCGAAGACAGCCTTCGCCACCGGCGACAAATTCAACGTGTGGGCGTCCTACGACAATGCCGGCACCGTCAGCAGGTATTTCCTGAACAACTTCAAATTCGACGGTTCATACTGGTATTCAGACACAACGCCCTACTACTGGCCCGCCGAAATGGATGCGGCCCACACCCTGACCTTCCACGCCGTATGGCCCGAGACCATCGAAAGGGACAGCGCAGCCGATGCATTCAGCTACGCCGTCGGCGAAACGGCCGCGGACCAGAAGGATGTCCTTTACGCCAAACACCTGTCCACAACGCGTGAGACTTCAGGTGTCACCCTCAACTTCCGCCACGCCCTGAGCCAGATTGTAGTGAGGGCCAGGAACACGAGCAGCACGCTGCGGTGCGACGTAACCGGCATCAAGGTGGCTTTCGTGAACAAGGCGGGCGACTTCAAGGCCCTGTCCGTAGCCGATGCGACAACGGACGAGCGTGACGGCGCCAACCTGTCCAGAAGCGACTGGACTGCCACCGACGGAGCCGCGGACGCTTCCAGGCTCTATGCCCAGACCGGGATTTCCGCAAGCATAGCACCCGACGCGGCCGCAACCCAGCTCGGCGAATCGTGGATACTCCTCCCCCAGGCCCAGCCAAAGGCCGGGAGCTACACTTCCGCTGCGGATGATGCAGCCATGAACGGAGCCTATCTTGCAGTGAAGATGACCATCAGGAATGCCGCAGACGGCACCGTAGTGGCATCCGAACGCTGGTGCTGCTGGCCCGTGGCGCTCGACTGGAACCCCGGCTACAAGTACACCTACACCATCGACCTTGCAGGCGGAGGCTATGAAGAGGATAACGGCGACGGCACGGACGAGGACCTCGACCCCGTACTCGAAGACCAGGAAATCTTCTTCGTGAGCTGCACGGTGGATGCCTGGGACAGCACCGAGCATAACGTGACACTCTGACAAAAGGAATGACAATGAACGGAACATTCAATATCTTCAAGACAATGCCGGCATACGCCCTGTGCGTATGCCTGGCAATGTCCTGCAACACGGCGGCGCTGCAAGTTCCCCAGCCGTACGGAAGCACAGGAATAGGATTTTCCGTATCGGACGCCGGGGAAGCCTCGGAAAACGGACCCGCGTACGGCGGAACGCCTCTGACCAAGGGGATTCCTGCCGCATCGGGCAACTTAGTGAAGCTGTTCGCAGATGATATCGGCGTTGTCGCTTTCCGCGGCACGGAAGAATACATCCCGGTCCAGAGGCTTCTGTCCCCATCGGCGGACAACGGCAGCTGGCACACCTCACAAAGCTATTTCTGGCCTGAAAGCGGAAGCCTGGACTTCTGGGCCTGGGCACCTGCAGGGCTGAATCCGCTTTTCGATGCCGGCCGGACTTCCCTCTCCTTCAGCTACAGTCTCCCCTCTCCCGACCCCGATACCGGGCAGGATGCCATAGGACAGAAGGATATGATAATGACAAGGATAAGTGCGAGCAGAACCGACTACAACGGCGGAGTACCGCTTGCCTTCGGCCATCCTCTAGCATCCATCCTGTTCCGCGGCAAGGCTGACAGTGACGGCACAGTCCGCAGCATCTCGCTGCACAACGTTTCCGGAAACGGGGAATGCGTTTTCGACGGAACAGGCTTCGTATGGAATGAGGGCGGTGAAAAGCTTAGTTACACGCAGACCTTCGACGCTCCGATAAGCGCGTCATCCGCCAGCCAGCCCATAACCCTGGCCGGGGCAACGGAAGGGGAACGCACGTTCCTGATGATTCCGCAGACTCTTGGGGACAATGCGGAGCTGGAAGTGGTCTTCGACAACGGTACGGACGTACGCAGCTATACGCATTCCCTTGCAGGAGGAATATGGAAGGCAGGCAGAAGCTACACCTATACGATTACGCTCTCCGATACCGGCGTCAAGGAAATTTCCGTGGAGGAAGTTTTCGACGGGCATACGAAAACCCACGTGTCCATAGGCAACAACAGCAGCCACAACGTCTATCTCAGAGCAATGATCGAGGCGAACTGGGTGGATGATGACGGATGCATAGTCGCACCCTGCGACATCAGCAGGGAGGGCATCATCAACGGCTTCAACGTATCATCCACCGGAGGCCGGTGGACCCTGCACACCGACGGCTTCTATTATTACAAAAAGGCGATCCGCCCCGGAAGGAAGACCGCCGAACTGTTCTCAAGCTACACCCCCGGCCCCGCCCCCGTGGACGGAAGCCATCTGGAAATCACCATCGCCACACAGGGTGTGGAATACGACACCAACCAGAGACGGGCCAGAGCCGCCTGGGGCCTGGGCATACCGATAACAGGCGCCATCGAATAAAAGTTACAGGAAAATGAAAAGAATTGTCATACTCATCCTACTGCTGGCGGCAGCCGGGTCAATCGCCTTTGCCGGGCCGGCAGACGCCGGGAACACTTCCGGCGCCATACTGGAGATAAACTGCACAGGTCTGGAAAAAGACGACCGCGCATTGTACAATGTCTACGGACCGGGAGGAAGGAAGATATATTCCGTCGCCCTGCAGGGCTCAGGTCCCGATGACAGCGTCAGCCGCCGTATCAGCGGCCTCGAACCGGGCCTGTACCGCGTCGTGCCGGCGGGCTGGGATTGGACCTACGAAGACTTCCCCGCCTTTCTCGTACTTCCACTCGTCCCCGGCAGGACGACAGTCTTCAATTTCATCGCCAGTAAACGCACCGGACTGAAGAGCAGCTACGAAGAAGGCAAGCTGAACCGCTTCGACACTTTGTAAAAAATTTGAACAGGTGGAGGATAATGCCTAACTTTGCCGTATGACGGAATTGATTCTATTTCTTCTTACGGCGCTCGGCATATCTTTCCTATGCTCGATACTGGAAGCTGTGCTGATGAGCACGCCTATTTCCTATGTAACGATGAAGGAGGAGGAAGGCCTGAAGGCCGCCATCAGATTCAAAAACTACAAACTGGACAGCTCCAGACCTATTGCGGCGATACTGTCCCTGAACACCATCGCCAACACCATCGGAGCCGCGGGCGTCGGCAGACAGGCCACGCTGCTCTTCGGGTCCGCGTGGTTCGGACTGGTAAGCGCCATAATGACCATACTCATACTGGTGTTCGCGGAAATAATCCCAAAGACCATAGGCACTTCGCACTGGAAATCCCTCACCACCTTCACTGCGACCACGATTCACTTCCTTATCATAATACTCTACCCCATTGTCGTTTCCGTAGAATTCCTCCAGAAACTTATTTCGGGCGGAAAGGGAGACATAAGCGTGTCCAGGGATGAAATAGGGGCTATGGCCGACGTGGCGGAGGAAAGCGGAGAGCTGGAAGAGGATGAGAACGAGATCATCCAGAACATCATCAACATCGACGAGATAGCGGCGAAGGATGCTATGACTCCCCGCGTGGTAGCCGCCATTGCGGACGAGTCGATGACCATCAAGAAATTCTACAAGGACCGCAGGTTCCTGCACCACAGCAGGATTCCCGTGTATTCCGGAGATGACGAATACATCACGGGCTACATCCTACGCACGGACGCCCTCCAGCTTATGGCCGAGGACAAGTTCGACTGCACACTCTCGGAAATCCGCCGCGACGTGTCCAGCTTCAACGAGGACACGACAATCGACAAGATATGGGACTCGATGCTTTCCAGCAAGGAACAGATTGCCATCATCATCAACGAATACGGCTCGTTCCAGGGTCTGATAACGATGGAAGACATCATAGAGACAATCCTGGGCGATGAAATCGTGGACGAGAACGACGTTGTCGTCGACATGCAGCAGCTAGCCCGCGACAAATGGCTGAAAGCCAGCAGGAAATAGCGCAAGTCCGCTGAACATCACGAAGAGTATCCCCAGATAGCCGGCGGCAGACACCGCCAGTACGGATTACCCGACAGGGTCGAAATAGATGTCATCCACACCGCACTGCGGGCATTTCTTAGGGGGTTCGACGCCGACGTGCTGATAGCCGCACACCGAGCTGATCCAGTTCTTCACCGGCTTCGCACTGTCTTTCTGCTGATTCTTTTCCATAATGTGTTTGATTTTAAATCCAAACGCAAAATTACAGGCAATCCGCCCATCAGCATCGGGACTTCGATACTATTTTTCAATTACCGCCATCGGCCGAGGCAATAGAAGAAAAGCCTGATCACCAGATTACTTCCTATGAATCCGGCCGAGCCGGTGACGAGTATCTTATCCATTGTCTTCAATGATTCTCAGTCGCGGCGGAATAGGTCGCGGGTATAGACTTTGTCGGAAACGTCGTCCAGGCAGCTGTCGTAGCGGTTGGCTATGATGGCCTGGCTGCGCGTCTTGAAGGCATCCAGGTCGTTGACCACCTTGCTGCCGAAGAAGGTGTCTCCGTCGGGAAGGGAGGGCTCGTAGATGATCACCGTGGCACCCTTGGCCTTGATGCGCTTCATTATGCCCTGGATGGCGCTCTGACGGAAGTTGTCGGAGTTGGACTTCATCGTGAGGCGGTATACTCCCACGACCACTTCCCTCTCCTTGCCGGACTCGTACAGGGCGTTCTCGTTGTAGTAGCCGGCCATCTTCAGAACCTGGTCGGCGATGAAGTCCTTGCGGGTGCGGTTGCTCTCCACTATGGCAGTCATCATATTCTGCGGCACGTCCTGGT
This sequence comes from Bacteroidales bacterium, assembly GCA_024401635.1. Taxonomy (GTDB): domain Bacteria; phylum Bacteroidota; class Bacteroidia; order Bacteroidales; family UBA932; genus Cryptobacteroides. Next base: position 55,135 of record JAKSKP010000001.1, on the reverse strand, counting down.
AGTTGGCCAGCAGCTGCTTGGTGTCCTTGGGCAGGCAGTAGCCGCCGTATCCGAAGGAGGGGTTGTTGTAGTGGGTGCCGATGCGGGGGCCCAGACCTATGCCGACTATGATGGCCCTGGGGTCCAGGCCCTTGACCTCGGCGTAGGTGTCCAGCTCGTTGAAGTAGCTCACGCGCAGGGCCAGGTAGGTGTTGGCGAACAGTTTGACGGCCTCGGCCTCCTTCATTCCCATCATCAGCACGGGTATGCCCTTGTCGGGGGTATCGGCGTCCGTGGTGCCGCTGCCGGACTTTGCCGCCTGACTGCCGACAGCCCCTTCGAGAAGGAGCTGCGCAAAGGTGCGGGCGTACTCTTCGGCCCCGGGGTTGCCTATGGCGCTGATTGCGGCATTCTCTTCGTCCCATTTGCTGTCCTCTCCGGAGGGCATCAGCTTGGGATAGCCCACGATGATGCGTGAGGGGTAGAGGTTGTCGTACAGAGCCTTGCTCTCGCGCAGAAACTCGGGCGAGAACAGCAGGTTGAACTTCTTTCCCTTCAGGGCTGGGTCCGTGAGGAACTTCAGGGCATATTTGACGTAGAGCGAGCGTGAATAGCCCACGGGTATGGTGCTCTTGATGACCATCACGGCATCCGGGTTGACGCTGAGTACCAGGTCAATCACGTCCTCGATGTGGTGGGTGTCGAAGAAGTTCCTTACCGGGTCGTAGTTGGTGGGAGCGGCAATCACCACAAAGTCGGCGTCCCTGTATGCGGAGGCTCCGTCCAGCGTGGCGCTGAGCCTGAGCTTCTTTTCGGCAAAGTACTTCTCGATGTATTCGTCCTGTATGGGAGAGATGCGGGCGTTTATCTTCTCCACCTTCTCGGGTATCACATCCACGGCCGTCACGTTATGCTTCTGGGCCAGAAGTGTGGCAATGCTCAAGCCGACGTAGCCTGTGCCGGCTACGGCAATCTTCAAATCTTCAAAACTCTTCATCGTGTCTAATTATATTCTCTTCAGGCACTTTTTCAGGCTGTCTGTCCAGTACGGAACCTCGACGCCGAAGTATTTCTTGATCTTTGTTTTGTCAAGGACCGAGTATGACGGACGCTTTACGCTGCTGGGATACTCGCTGCTGTGGCAGGGACGTACGGAGCAGTAGGTCTGGCCGCTGTATTCCTGTATCATTTTGGCGAAGTCGAACCAGCTGCAGACGCCTTCGTTGCTGAAGTTGTATATGCCGTTGTTGGGATATTTGTCGTCGTAGGACCTCAGGTCGGCGGGAAGGCGGCATTGAGAATAACGGGCATAGTCCGCAATCACCATCCTGATGGCGTTGGCAAGGTCGAGCGCATAGGTGGGTGTGCCGGCCTGGTCGAAGACTACGGTTATCTGGCTTTTTCTGGAAGTGGCAGCGAGTATGGACTTGCAGAAGTTCTTGCCGAACTCGCTGTAGAGCCAGGCTGTGCGTATGATGACGTGGTCGCAGCCCGTCTTGAGTATCTTCTGCTCGCCCTGGAGCTTGGTCTTGCCGTAAACGCCTGTGGGTGTGCCGGTTCTGTCCTCGGTGCAGGGGGTGTTGTACTCCTCCTTGCCGAACACGTAGTCGGTGCTTATCTGTACCAGCAGGCCGTCGGCTTCATCGATGGCCCTGGCCAGGTTGCCGGGCGCTGTCGCATTGAGTTTTTCGGCCAGTTCGCCGTTGGTCTCCGCAGCGTCCACGTTGGTGTAGGCGGCGCAGTTGACGATGACGTTTATATCATTGTCTTTCACCGCTTTGCGTATTGCGGACAAGTCCGTGATATCCAAGGTCTCCGTGGTGACGTCCACGCCTTCGCCGGCAAGGCGGCGCAGAGTCTGAATCTGTTCTTCTCCGGCCTGCGTCACGTCCGTGAAAAAGTAACGGTTGCCGTCCGGTCTTGCAGCCTCGGCGGCAGCTATGATTCTCATTTCATTGCCAAGCTGGCCGTTGGCTCCAGTAACGAGTATGTTCATTTCCGTATGTGATTTTAATGTCTTTTAATTATCTGTCAATTGCTTGGTACAAAACTATTTGGCAAATGTACGGCAAACCTTTTCATAACTTTCCAGATTGCCGATGTCATACCTCCTGCCGGGCATTATCATAGCGTGGACAGGGGCATTGGCGCATAGCCACGCGAGGTAGCTGCCGGGAGCGTCCGTACCGCATCCGGAGTCGATTCCACGGCCTATCCAGCCTGCATTTTCACGGGTGTAGTAGTAGAACGGAGGGCAGGTCCAGTGGCTGCGGGGCTGCGAGGGTTTTTCTTCCAGCGAAGTAATCAGATCGTCTTCGTCCACGCAGGCAACGGCGCATTTGTGAAGCCTGGCTTCGTCGGGCTCGTCATAGCGCATCACGCAGCTGGTACCCTTGGCCCTGGCATAGTCCAGAAAGGTTTTAAGGCTGAAATCCAACAGGTTGTCCCCCGCTATCACCAGCAGTTCGTCATCTATGCCCAGCGTGTCGACGGCGAACTTTATGTCGCACACGGCCCCGAGTCTTGTCTCGTTGGTCGAGGTCCCGTCATCCAACACCGTAATCGGCGCCTTGAAGCAATGCGAGGCATTGCGCTGCGCTGCCCATTCATCGAAGTGGGAAGCGAATTTGTGGTTGCTGACCACTACGTATTCATCCACGGTTCCGGCAGTGTCGATATCTTCGATCAGCCAGTCCAGAATGGACTTTCCGGCGACCTCCAGCAGAGGCTTGGGAAAGTTCTCCGTCAGAGGGTAAAGCCTTGTGGCATAGCCTGCTGCGAGTATTATACACTTCATTGGCCTATAGAATTATGCCGTCCGCGCTTTGGCAGATGACGGACCTGTATTTGTCTTTCAATGCGGGGAAGGCCGCAATGTATCCGGCCTCGACCTTTGCCTGTATGCTTTCGCGGAAGGCGGGGTCTATCAGGGCCATACAGCAGCCCTTGAAGCCGGCTCCGCTGAAACGGCCGCCGTATATTCCTTCCGTGCGTGTCATTATGTCGTAGAGCGTCTTGAGCTCGTCCGAGCCTGTTTCCCAGTTGTATATCGACGACCATCCGCTGGCGAAGCTGAGGCGTCCGTATTCCTCTATGTCCCCTTTGCGCCAGGCTTCCGCCCCTTTCTTCACGCGGTCGAATTCGCTGTACCAGTGCCCGGCCCTCTTGCGCCAGGACTCGGGCAGACGGTCCTTGTATTGTTCGAACACCTCCACGGGCACATCCCGCAGATGGGTTTCGCCGAATTTGCCGTATTCAATTCCGGAAAAAGCCTTCAGGGCATAGGCTGCGCTGCGGCACTCATCCACGCGCATATTGAACTTGCTGCCTGCAAGGGTGCGCTCCACCCCGCTGAAGAAAATCGCTATCTCGTAGGGCTTCATCCCGGACGGGGCCGGTATCAGTTCGTAGCTGTCGTCCATCGTGTCCAGATACAGGAGTTTGTCCTTGCGGCAGAAAATCTCGCAGCTCTGGTCCAGCTTGCCGCTGCTGACTCCTACGTAGGAGTTCTCCACGGTTACGGCCATTCTGATGATTTCCAGTGGCTCCGGGCTGATGTTGTTCACAGCGCACAGGGCCTTGAGGAAAACCAGGGTCACGGCGGCCGAGGATGACAGGCCGCCTATGGGCAGCGTGCCTTCGATGACGCCGCTCAAGCCCTTGGACAGGGGGTATCTGCGGCCCAGCTCAAGGGTGGCACCGCGCAGGTAGTCGGCCCAGTCGTCCTGCTTGACGGCGGGTACGCCGGCTATGTGCCACTGTGCCCTCTTGTCGAACTGCAGCGAGCAAAGCTCCACTATTCCGTTCTGCTTGGGGCTGTAGGCCAGATATATGCCTTTGTCTATGGCAAGGCCTGTGACTTTGCCGTACTGATGGTCGGAATGGGCCCCTATGGGACAAATCCTGTAGGGACAGAACGCCACGTCCTGCGGCTCCCTTTTGTAGAGTTCGAAGAAATGTTGTTCGCAGAGCATACGCCGTTACTTTTGCATATCCTGCAAAAATACTGATTTCCAGTCAAATTATCAAAGTTCCTTGACTATAGACAGGAAGATCCCTACACGGGCGGCGTATTCTGCGGGCTGGTCAATGCAGGAACGGGCGTGTATAGTGCTGGGGGTCAGCCAGATATCTTTAAAGCCGTCGACTTTGGCATTATAGCAGCGGACAACGTTCTCCGTGGGGACGTAATCGTCTTCGTGGCCGTGGATGAAGAACACGGGAGCCGTGGATTTGCGCAACTGGTCCACGGATGAGGCCTCCTTGAATCCCCAGCCGTAACGCAGTTTGCAGATAAGGTCGGCGACGGGCAGAATCGGGAACACCGGAAGGTGGTACTCGGCCTTCAGGATGAATTTGAACTGATCCCACACGCTGGAATAGCCGCAGTCGTCGATGAAAGCCCTCACATAGGCCGGGAGGTCGGGCTCGCCGCTGAGCATCATAGTGGCCGCTCCGCCCATCGAGATTCCGTGGACTACGGTGAAGTCGTTGCCGAAGATGTCGTGGGAAACGGGCAGCCAGAGCTTGAGGTCGAAGCGGTCTTTCCAACCCATCTGGATATGGTCTCCGCCGCTCAGGCCGTGGTATCTGTTATCCACCAGCAACACGTTGAAATTCAATGAATCACGGTAAAGTCTGGCGACCTGCACCATTGAAAGATGGTTGTCGGTATAGCCGTGCACCAGCACCGCCGTGCCGGCAGCCGCTGCAGTGGTCCCATCCGAGGGCTGAAGGGCAGTTTGCCCGGCGGGCAACGCCGTGGGCTGTGAGGAGACGGCAGGAGCATATACGGCGTGAAGGGCCACGCCGTCAGGAGCCGTTATGACGGTGTCCCGGAATATCCCCGCAACCTTCAGACTGTCATACCATTGCATCAGGCCGGGGACACGTTTTTCCCATTTGGCCTTCATCTGTTCCAGGTCACGCGACCGCCCGTTTGGGAGCAGCGCCCTGTCCGTCATTATGAACCCTCCGACAATGGAGGCCGCAAGCAGCAACGCGACGATTGCCGATACGGTGATTCTAATTGTCCTGCTTGTCATAGCTTTTCATCAGTTCGGCATAATCCTCCACCGATGCCTTTATTATTTCCTTGGCTTCCTTGGCGTTGTAAAGGCTGACGAACTGCATCCTGCGCATCGAGTCGCCGGGGATATCCTTGTAGGTGGTGAAGTAGTGGATGAGACGCCTGGTTATCTCCTTGGGAAGGTTCTCCATATCGGTGATATGGCCGTAGACGGCATCGTTCTTGAGCACGGCCACTATCTTGTCGTCGGCCTGGTCGTGGTCAAGCAGGCGCAGCCCGCCGATGGGTATGCAGTTGACCAGTATGTCACCGTGGGTAACGTCCTTTTCGGTAAGCACGCACACGTCCAGAGGGTCGCCGTCGCCCGAAACGTCATATCTGGCTATGGCTTCGTTGGTGAATCTGGCCATCCTTTCGCCGCAGTAGGTGCGCGGTATGAAACCGTACAGCGATGGCACTATGTTGGAGAACTTCTGGGGACGGTCAAGAGCCAGGTAGCCGGATTTCTTGTCCACCTCGTACTTTACCGTATCTGTGGGCACTATCTCTATGAAAACCCTGAGTTCGTCGGGGAAGTCAGGTCCCTGCTCGATGCCGTGCCAGGGGTGCGCTTTCTGTGTAATCATTTTCGTTCAATTTTGACGTACAAAGTTACGAATATTTGATTACATTTGTCACATGAGCAATATGACAATTGAAAGAAAACGTGAAACCTGGGTCGACTGGCTGCGAATATCGGCCTGCTTCCTTGTAATGATGGTGCACAGCACGGAACCCTTCTACCTTGGAGGGGACGGTACGTTCATACTGACACGCGCAGATGCGTTCTGGGCATCGCTGTTCGACAGTTTCGCACGCGCCTGCGTACCTCTTTTCGTAGTGGCATCGAGCTACCTCCAGTTCCCCCTGCACTACAGCACCGGGGAGTTTTTCAGAAGAAGGGCGGTCAGGATACTTGTCCCGTTCATACTTTGGACAATAGTGTATGCCCTGATATGGGGCGAGCCGGCAGCAAACTTCAGGGACCTGCTTTTCAATTTCAACTACGCCGCAGGCCACCTGTGGTTCGTATATATGCTGATAGGATTGTACCTGCTGATGCCCCTGCTTTCCCCCTGGGCCGAAAAGGTGGGCAGAAGGGAGCTGCTGTTCTTTATGGGCCTGTGCTTCCTGACGATGTTCATCCCTTTCGTGCGCGAGGCCGGCATGTACGGGAAGGAAGTCTGCATATTCGGGCCCGGAGGAATACCGATGCAGGCGCCGTATCCCCTGTGGGGCGAGGCCAGTTGGAACAGTTTCGGCATTCTGTATTATTTCAGCGGCTTCATAGGCTACCTGCTGCTGGGCCTGTACCTGCGCAGGTTCACGCCTGAAATGAGCTGGGGCAGAACCCTGGCCATCGCTCTCCCCTGCTGGATTGCCGGTTTCGGCATATGCTTCGGCGGCTTTCTGCGAAGGGTGTTTGCCACCGCGGGCGGATTTTCCCCCGAAAGCTTCACGGACCCTTCGAACAGCTATTTCCCCGTAGGCGGCGACTGCGGTCTCGCAGCAATCTGGGAAACCCCGTGGACCTATTGCTCCATCGGCGTTCTGCTTCTGACCATAGGATGGATACTAGTTTTCAGGAAGTTCAATTCCTCAGGCGGGTTCTATGACAAGGTCGTGCTGCCGGTATCACGCGCCAGTTATGGAATGTACCTTATGCATATGATAGCGCTGGCATTCTTCTCCGCCACGTTCCGCACGTCTATGGGAATCGGCGCCGACGGCTGCCTCGGCGTGATGACCACACCGGTGGAGATCCTCCTGACGGCAGTATGTTCCTACGTCACGACCGCCCTGATATGCGTGCCGTTGCAGAAGATTCCCGTTGTCGGCAAATGGATTGTCGGGTAACGGAAGACTTGACAAAAGTACACAAATTCCGCACTTTCATCAAGATATCCGCAGAATCTGTTTAACTTTGCAGAAACGGTTCTTATGAACCAGCAAAAACTGAGGTCGGACAAAGACCGAGGTGGACGGACATATTCCATAACAATTATCAGATCCGGAGGAAACTACTGATGGAAAAGAGAACAGGTACAGTAATCATTGCAGTCGAGGACAGGGAGATGGCCTCACAGCTCAACGCTGTGATTTCCAAGCACGCGGACATCATCCTTTGCCGCACCGGCTATCCCCGCAAAAACAACAGAGGAATCATCACTCTCCTTCTTGAGGGTACTACGGATCAGATTGGAGCGCTCACGGGCCAGTTGGGCCGCCTGAAGGGCATCGAAGTCAAATCCGCATTGCTCAAGCCAAGGAATGAAGATGAATAGAACTTTCAGGGCCGTGGCAGCCACGCTGCCGGTCCTTCTCGCCGTTTCCGGCATAACAGGCGCATCCGCCGAAGAAAAAACCGTAGACAAGCCCGGCATTTCAGAGCAGGCGGACACCCTGACCTTAGACGAGTCCGTAGTCAGCAGCGTCAAGACAGGCAGCGGCACCAGGGATATCCCCTCCGAGGTTACGGTAGTGACATCCATGGACGCCAAGAAGCTATCCTCCCCTACCGTCGCCGACATTTTCCGGAAGGAGCCGGGACTGAGCAAGGGAGGCGACGGAATCTGGGCCACAAACATACGAATACGCGGTCTCGGGGAGAACCGGCTGGTAACGCTTGCGAACGGCAGCCGCGTGGAAGTGGCTTCTGACCTGACCACCTCGCTCAGTATGTTCGACGTCAATGACATAGACCACGTGGAGGTCATACGCGGGGCACAGTCATCCATCTACGGCAGCGGGGCGATGGGCGGCATCATCAACGTGATAGGCAAGGACGGCCATTTCGCGGCAAGCCCCTACTTCAACGGAAACCTTACCGCAAGCTATTCTTCCGTAAACAACGGTCACAGCGAATATCTGGCCCTGTACGGAGGTGGCGGCAGATGGTACGTCAAGGTGAACGGTTCCTTCCGTCAGGGAGGCAACGTGCGCACGCCAGTTGGCATAATGGGCAACAGCGCCTACAACGGTGCCGACATCGGGGTGACGGCGGCCTTCAAGCCGAAGGACAACCATACCCTCAAGCTGCAGTTCCAGAGGAACTTTTCCTGGGACGTGGGCATACCTGGCGGCGCTGCCTTCACCCCGGACGCCAAGGCAAGCTACAAAAAAGCCGGCAGGACTCTGGCCAGCATAAATTACGACATCGAACATCTGACGCAAAATCTTGATGCCCTGAAGTTCAAGGCTTTCTATCAGGGAATAATACTGGATGTCAATATGAACCCTAATATGGCCAGGCCGCAGACCGGAGCCCTGCCGACCCTGGTAGCCCCCTATGCAGAACATCACAGCTTCGGCGTGAACGGAGAGGGCAGGTGGCGCTTCGGCGAACGCAACAGGCTCACCGCCGGCGTGGAAATGTGGCGCAGGGCCATCTCCAGTGACAGGGCCAAATACATCGACCAATATGCGGCCGGAACATTGGCAGCGCAGATGATACGCAGGGAAACACCCCTGCCGAGAGCCTCCTACACGTCCGCAGGCATATACGCCCAGGACGAGATGCGTTTCCTGGATGACAGACTGATCTTCACACTTGGCGCACGTGCCGACGTGAACGTGATGAAAAACGGAGAATGCCACAACGTAGAATCCATCGAGAACGTCACGGCGGGTACGGTCATCGACAATCCTCCGGGAAAGTACGTCACCTTCGAGGCTGGAGGCCGCACGGACCCCTCTTGGAGCGCAAACGCAGGGCTTCTGTTCAAGGCTACGGGCAATCTTGACCTGACGCTGAACCTGTCGCGTTCATACCGCAGTCCCGCCCTCGAGGAACTCTTCAAGTTCATAGACCTAGCAGGCAACAAGATACATTTCGGCAATCCCAAGCTCAAGGCGGAGAAGGGGCTGGGAGCGGACCTGGGTCTGAGATACCGCTCCGAGAGGTTCAGGCTGCACGTCGACGGCTTCATAAACAACATTAACGATATGATAGTGGAGCGGAAAGTCAACGTCAGTCCAGACAGCGCCAACGACACCCTGATGCTTGGCAACACGGGCAGGGCCCTGCTCTACGGCGCAGAACTCAGTGTCTCCTACAAGCTGGTCCGCGGCCTCGAACTTTACGCATCGGGCGCAGTCACCGTCGGAAAGGAAACAACGCCTGCGCGCACCTGGCTGCCTATGATCCCGCCGGCAAGCCTCAACGCCGGCATATCCTACCGGAACGACAGGATATTGGGAGCAGACCTTGGGGTGACGGCGGCTGCAGCACGCCCTTCCGGCAAGACAGCGGATGGGGAAAGGGCCACGGAGGGCTGGTGGAGGATGGATTTCGCGATACATTCCAGGATATTCAATTTCGGCAGATGCAACCTTCAGCTGTTCGCTGGAGTGGACAACATCCTGAATGCCGCATACGTCAATTTCCTTGCCACCAACAGAGGCAACATTATTTGTGAACCGGGAAGAAATTTCTATTTTCGCGTGAATTTCACATTCTGATCCGGAGTATCCCCTCTCTATGGACAAAAAATTGAAAATAGCTACGTTGCGCGGCCCTTCAGCCGTGGAAATGATAAGGATGGAGGCGGAAGTCCTCGATGAGCCTGCGCAGATGCTGGACGAAATGGCGGCCGGGAACCTGGATTTCGCCGTGCTTCCGGCATCGATGGAAGCGGTTCTGCAGAAAAAAGGCATAGACTACCGCATTGCGGCGGCAATGATATGGGGAGGCCTGTATGTCTGCGGCACGGACAGCGGCATCAAGGGCATAAGGGACCTCAAGGGCAGGAGCATCAGCGTGATGGAAGGTGGCACACCGCCCGAGAATATGCTCAGGAAACTGATATCGGAAGCGGGGATGGACCCGGACAGGGACGTGGCCTTCGACTGCCGTTTCCCTTCCCACAAAGCCCTGTACGAGGCTGCGGAAAAAGGGGCAACCGAGCTCTGCATATTATCCGAACCATTTGTATCACAGGCACTTGAAGCGAATCCACAAATGCACATATTGCTTGACATCGCCAGTCTGTGGCAGGATGCCGAGGGCACATTGCCCTGCATCACCGCGCTGTTCTGCAAAGGCAGTCTGGCCGTCAGCGCCCCGGATACGGCCACAAGCGTCATCGACGAGCTTAAGGATTCCTGCGAATGGGTGAAAGGACATCCGAAGGAAGCTGCGGAACTTGTCGCCGCCAAGGGTATATTTCACAATAAAAAGGCCGTGGAGGCATCCATCCCGCGATCAGGCTTCGCCATTGTTGCCGGAATGATAAAAAAGTCGTAAATTTGGAGGTTTAATTACCATACCAAATGAAGATTACATCGTTGAACGATCTGAAAAAGATCAAAATGGAAGAGGCTACTCCCGAGCACATGCAGGTCCTCATATGCGGAGGTACCGGGTGCAAGGCTTCGAACAGCGCTGCGATTGCGGAGAATATGAAGGCCTGCATCAAGGAACTCGGAGTCGAGGACAAGGTGGAGGTCATCACCACGGGCTGCTTCGGTTTCTGCGAGAAAGGCCCCATTGTAAAGATACTTCCGGACAACACTTTCTATACACAGGTCAAACCTGAAGATGCCTCTGAGATTATCAGGGAGCACGTCATCGGAGGAAAGAAGATACAGCGCCTGCTGTACGTGGATCCCGAGACCAACGCTTCGGTCAGCGATTCAAAGCATATGAATTTCTACCGCAAGCAGGTACGCATCGCACTTCGCAACTGCGGACTCATAGACCCGGAGAACATCAACGAATACATTGCCCGTGATGGCTACAGCGCCCTTGCGGACTGCATAACCAACAAGACTCCGGAGGAGGTCATCGACATCGTGAAACGCAGCGGTCTGCGCGGACGCGGCGGAGCGGGCTTCCCCACCGGCAGCAAATGGGAATTCGCCAGCAAGAGCCGGTCAGACATCAAATACGTGGTCTGCAACGCCGATGAGGGTGATCCCGGTGCATTCATGGACCGTTCCATCATGGAAGGCGATCCCAACTCCATAGTAGAAGCCATGGCCATATGCGGCTACGCAATAGGAGCGAAATACGGTCTGATCTACGTGCGTGCGGAGTATCCTCTGGCCATACACCGTCTCAAGACAGCCATCACCCAGGCACGCGAGCTTGGTCTGCTGGGAGAAAACATCATGGGCAGCGGTTTCAGTTTCGACATCACCATACGATACGGTGCGGGAGCATTCGTATGCGGCGAGGAGACGGCCCTCATCCACTCTATGGAAGGAAAACGCGGCGAACCTACGCTCAAACCTCCGTTCCCCGCTGTGGAAGGCTACAGGAAATACCCCACCAACGTCAACAACGTGGAGACCTGGGCCAACATACCCGTGATATTCCAGAAAGGGCCCGAATGGTTCGCATCCATCGGCACCGAGAAGTCCAAGGGCACGAAGGTATTCGCCCTTGCCGGCAAGATTAACAACGTCGGCCTCATCGAAGTGCCTATGGGAACCACCCTCCGTGAGGTGATATACGAAATCGGCGGCGGTATCAAGGGAGGCAAGAAGTTCAAGGCCGTCCAGACAGGCGGTCCTTCAGGCGGATGCCTCACCGAGAAACACCTCGACATACCCATCGATTATGAAAGTCTTACTGCCGCAGGCTCTATGATGGGATCCGGCGGTATGATAGTAATGGACGAGGACAACTGTATGGTGCAGGTGGCCCGTTTCTATCTGGGCTTCATAGTCGAGGAGTCCTGCGGAAAATGCGCTCCCTGCCGCATAGGCAACAAGAGGATGCTGGAGATACTCGACAGGATAGTTGCCGGCAAAGGCACACTTGAAGACCTCGACAAGCTCGAGAACCTTGCCAACGTAATAAAGGACACGGCCCTCTGCGGCCTGGGGCAGACATCCCCCAACCCCGTGCTGTCCACCCTGTCCAATTTCCGCGACGAGTACCTGGAGCACGTGGTGGACAAGAAATGTCGCGCAAAGCAGTGCATGTCAATGCTCAATTACACCATCAACCCCAAGAATTGCGTAGGTTGCCACCTCTGCGCAAAGAACTGTCCTGTGGGCGCAATCACAGGAGAGCTCAAGCAGCCTCACACCATCGACCAGCAGAAGTGCATCAAGTGCGGCACCTGCATCAACAACTGCCGTCTGCACGCAATCTCCCTTAAATAGAAATGCCATGGAACAGAACAAGATAAATATTACCATCGACAACCGCCCCGTCAGTGTGGAACCCGGGACAACGGTTCTTGACGCAGCCAAGTCCTGCGGCATCGAAATTCCGACCCTGTGCCACATCAACCTCAAGGGCACCTGCGTGAACAATCATCCCGCATCCTGCCGTATGTGCGTGGTGGAGGTGACGGGAAGAAGGAATCTGGCTCCCGCCTGCGCCACGGCCTGCACGGAGGGGATGGAAGTGCACACCAACACAATGCGCGTGCTCAACGCCAGAAGGACTGTGCTCGAGCTGATACTTTCAAACCACCCCCACGATTGCCTCGTGTGCCCCAAGTCGGGCAACTGCGAGCTGCAGGACCTCGCCCGCAGGCTCAAGATTCACGAATCGCCCTATGAAGGCGGTGAAAAATCCTGCCATGAAGTGGAGAAGACCGTCTCCATCGTACGCGATATGAACAAATGCATACTCTGCCGCCGCTGCGAGACGATGTGCAATGAGGTGCAGACCGTAGGGGCCATAGGCGCCAGGAACAGAGGCTTCGACACCACGATAGGCCCCGCCTTCGGAATGAAACTCTCAGAGAGCGAATGTACGTATTGCGGCCAATGCGTCGCCGTCTGTCCTGTAGGCGCTCTCACGGAAATGGACAATACCGGAAGGCTGATATCCGACCTGGCCAATCCAGACAAGACAGTGGTGGTGCAGACAGCCCCCGCGGTACGCGTGGCCATAGGAGAAGAGTTCGGTTATCCCGCCGGCACCATAGTCACAGGCAAGCTGGCCAGCGCCCTCAGGAAGCTCGGTTTCAATTATGTGTTCGACACCGACTTCACGGCCGACCTCACGATTATGGAGGAAGGCAGCGAACTGCTCGAACGTCTCCAGCGTTTCCTCGCCGGGGACAAGAACGTGGCTCTTCCCATTCTCACGTCCTGCTGCCCTGCCTGGGTGAACTTCTTCGAACATCAGTTCCCCGATATGCTTGACCTTCCCTCGACAGCCCGTTCACCCCAGCAGATGTTCGGCTCCATAGCCAAGACCTGGTGGGCGGAAAAGATGGGGATTCCCAGAGAGAAACTCGTGGTGGTGTCAGTGATGCCCTGCCTGGCCAAGAAATACGAGAGCGGACGCGACGAATTCAAGACCGACGGCAATCCTGACGTAGACTACTCACTGTCAACACGCGAGCTGGCTGCCCTCATAAAAGAGGCCAACATAGATTTCAGGTCATTGGAAGACAGCGACTTCGACAAGCCTCTCGGCGAATCCACCGGTGCCAGCGTTATATTCGGCGCCACAGGCGGCGTGATGGAGGCGGCGCTTCGTACAGCCTACGAACTGCATACGGGCAAAACACTTGAGAAAGTCGACTTCACGCAGGTAAGAGGCCTTGAAGGCGTACGCGAAGCCACAGTGGATATGGACGGCTTCGAGCTCAAGGTCGGAATCGCACACGGTCTGGGCAATGCCCGCCGTATGCTGGAGGACATCCGCTCCGGCAAGAGCACTTTCCACGCCATAGAGATAATGGCCTGCCCCGGCGGTTGCGTGGGTGGCGGCGGACAGCCCCTGCACCACGGCAACGTCGAAATCATCGATGCGCGCCGCAAGGCAGTGTATGAGGAGGACAGGAACAAACCTCTGCGAAAGTCACACGAGAATCCCTATATCAAGACGCTGTATGAGGAGTTCCTCGGCAAGCCTTTGTCACACAAGGCGCACGAACTTCTGCACACTCATTATTTCAACAAATCAGAAGAAGAGTAAACGCTATGGAGAAAAACAGCATTTCCTGCGCAGCAGTTGCAAAGATCAAGGAGATATGCCAGGCTCACAACAATGACGCCGGTGAACTCATCAATATACTTCACGAGACCCAGAACACCTTCGGCTATCTTCCGAAGGATGTTCAGGCTCTGGTGGCCAGGACCCTCGGGATACCCGCGACACGTGTCAACGGTGTCGTAAGTTTCTATGCCTTCTTCACGGAAAAGCCCAAGGGCAAGCATCCCATCTCTGTGTGCCTCGGCACCGCCTGCTATGTGCGCGGTTCGGAAAAGGTACTGGATGAGGTGAAGAAAGTGCTCGGCATCGAAGTCGGGGAAACCACGCCGGACGGCGTCTTCTCATTGGACTGTCTGCGCTGCGTGGGCGCCTGCGGTCTTGCCCCGGTTATGACCATAGACGGCAAGGTCTACGGAAACGTGGACCCCAAGAACGTCAGGAAAATACTCGAGAGCGAAGAGTTCAAGGGCTGACAATCCGCCCCAGGCAGCATTACACTACACTTTGACTGACATTATGGTAATGTCGTCATTCTGTTCGTTGCCATTGGTGAAGGCCTTCACGGACTCGGTAAGTTTCTCCACGAATTCCTCGGAAGAGCAGTCCGGGCTCATACTTGTGGCGAACTGTATCAGCCTGTCTTCGCCGTACTGATTCTTGGCGGCATCTTCGGCTTCCGTGACGCCGTCCGTGTAAATGAGCAGGCGGGAACCCTTCTCCACAATGATGCTCTCCTTCTCGTAAGGATACATATCGAATACGCCTGCAGCCAGATTGGCCTTGGCCTTTATATATTGTGCCTTGCCGTCGGGAGAGATGATTATGATGGGGTTGTGGCCGGCATTGCAGAACACGAGTTCGCGCGTGTCCAGATCCAGACGTCCCACGAACATAGTGATGAACATATTGCTGTCATTTCCGGAGCAGAACGAACTGTTGATGCAGGAAACTATGTTGCTGGTGCTGAGCGAAAGTTCCGACACATAGTGGAAAAGTGAACGGGATATGGCCATATACAGGGCTGCGGGCACACCTTTGCCGGAAACGTCTCCGACAGCAAAATATATGGACCTGCCGGCACGCAGGAAATCATACATATCGCCGCCGACTTCCTTGGCCGGCTTCAGGGTGGCATATATGTCCACTTCCTCGTCGTTGATGAAATCGGTCCTCAGCATCTGCTGCTGTATGTTGCTGGCGATGGCAAGCTCACTCTCGAAACGTTCGTTCACCGCTGTTGTCGAGCGCAACTGCGCAATATAGTCGTTGATGGATTTGAGCATATTCCTCAATGCCTCGTGGAGGTGGAACATCTCATTGGTGCCCTCGGCCTTGGGTATCTCAGCCTTGAAATTGCCCTTCGCCACGTTCTTGGCAAGATAGGTTATTTCCGTTATGGGAAGCAGTGTGCGGCTGATTATGACACGCGTCGCGAAATACAGGACTATGAGGTCTGCGATAGCTATGAGCAGGAGGAAAAGCTGGAATTTCAGGGTAGCGCCGAAAATCGTCTCCGCAGGGCATATCAGAGCGGCTGACCACCCGTTGCCGACAGGGCCGTATATGGCCGCTGCCCTTTCCGAGCGGACCTCCCCTATTCCGGTCTGCCCGGCAATCATTGACGTGGCGAGCTCTTCGAATTTCTTATCATTTTTGGTCTTTGAGTAGGCCACGACGCCGCTGAGCAGCAGATTCTCGTCCGGGTGGCTCAGTATGGCGCCACCGGAGCTGAGTATCACCGAATAGGAACCTTCGTAGAAATGTTCCCTTGAAAGCCTTGCCGTAATGCCGGGGAGGGACACGTCAATGGCCAGAACGGCATAAGGAGTGCCATCTGCGTTACGCAGAGGAGCGGAATATGTTGTGACCATACCTGCATCCACGGAGGCATAAGGCTCGCTCCACACACCCTCGCCCTTGTCCAACGCCCTGGTATACCATTCCTCGGAGGCATAATCGTTCACGACGTTGCTCACCCTCTGTTCACCGTACCTGAAACTGCGCACTGCGTAATATTTCCCCTTGGAGGGATAGAAATCTTCGACAAAGGCTATGGTGATGCCTGCAACCATATCGCCGTAGTCCATCAGTTTTTCATTGACAACGCTGATGTAGGAAGGATCGTCGATGTGGTCGGCCACCTGCCACGAAACGAAGGAGTTCATAGTCTCTATCTCGCCCAGCATGCCTTCGATGTCCCTTATGTACGTATTAAGGGAACTCTGCGCATTCTTGCGCACGGATGCCATCACAACCCTGCCGGAGAACTCGATGATTCCGAAAATGCCTCCGAGTACAAGTATTGCTATGGCAATTATTATCTTGTGGCTGAGTTCGCCTGATATCGACCTGTTATTGCTCATTGTATGTCAATTTGCTGTTATCAATATTCTATATGCGTGAGCAGGCATCCCTGAGCCTTGCCATCGCATTCACCAGGACACTGCGCGGACATCCTACGTTGAGACGCACGAAACCGGTTCCCTCCTCGCCGAACATCGACCCGTCATTAAGGTAGAGGCCCGCCTTCTTCTCAAGCAGCCTCATCAGTTTCTTCTGGTCCAGGCCCAGTTCCCTGCAGTCGAGCCACATAAGGAAAGAAGACTGGGGAAGCATAGCCTTTATCCGAGGAATGTTCCGGCGCAGGTATCCGTCGACGTACTTTATGTTTCCCTCGACATAGGAGAGCATCCTGCGGCGCCAGGCGGCTCCGTGTCTGTACGCCGCCATAGAAGTCTCAATGGAGAATATGGAAGGGGCGTCCAGTTCGTTGGCATCCATAAAGGAGAAGAAGCGTTCCCTGAGCTCCGGATTGGGCACAATGGCGTAGGAAGACACCACACCGGCAATGTTGAAAGTCTTGGACGGAGCCATGAAGGTGATGCTGTTGGAGGCGGCCGCCTCGCTGACGCTCGCGTATGGAGTGTGCACATAGCCTTTGTGGGCCATCTCGGCGTGTATTTCGTCCGATATCACAAGGACTCCCCTTCCGGCTGTAATTTCGGCGAGCCGTTCAAGAGTCCTGCGCGGCCAGCATATTCCGGAGGGATTCTGAGGATTGGACAGAATAAGCACCTTGCCCCCTTCATCTATGCAGCGGGACAGTCCGTCGAAATCCATTTCGTAACTTACGAGCCTTCCATCCTCATATACGGGAACAAGCGGGTTCCTGAGCACCTGCATTCCATTTTTCTCGGATACGATGCGGAAAGGATGATACACGGGCGGCTGTATTATGACCTTCTCTCCCTTATGCAGAAGACTGCATTGGACAAGGCCTATGCCTTTCACGATGCCGGGCACGTAGCACATCCATTCCGGACGCACTGCCCAGCCGTGCAACTTTCTGACCCAGGAGGACACAATCCTGAAATAGCAGTCGGGAATGAAGGGATATCCCAACACGGGACATTCCAGGCGGTGCCTGATGGCATCCAGTATGAAATCGGGAGTCCTGAAATCCATATCGGCCACCCACAGGGGAATCAGGCCGTCAGGAATCCTGTCGTATTTCACGCACCCGCTTCCCTTGCGCGGTATCAACTCATCGAATTCACTGTGTGCCATATTCAATTGCAATTTACCGTATGCAGTCTCATTTCACCACGACACGCTCTATCCTGCGGGGGACGGACGTGAATATTTCGTAGGGAATGGTGCCGAGGACCTCTGCCATATGCGCCGCGGAGGGATCGGTACCGAAAATGGTAACGGTATCCCCTACCTTGGCCTGGACACCGGTTATGTCCAGCATACACATATCCATACAGATGTTTCCTATGGTAGGTACCGGCTGTCCGTTCAGCATGAAGCTGAAATTGCCGTTGCCCAGACGCCTGTCTATGCCGTCGGCATATCCCACGGGTATGGTGGCAATCACAGTGCCTTCCTTTGCTATCTTTCCGTTACGGCTATAGCCTATGGCGCCGTCACCTTTCTTCAATGTCTTGATCTGCAGTATCTTGCACTTGAACGATGCGGCAGGCTGCAATTTATCGGCAGAGAAAGGGCTCAAGCCGTATATGCCGATTCCCAGGCGGACCATATCGAACTGATACTGGCTGAAGCGTTCTATGCCAGCCGAATTGAGTATGTGGTACATAGGCTTGTAGCCCAGGGCCTCGCTGATGCGCGGGGCATTGCGGCGGAACATCTCTATCTGGGCCAGCGTGAACTCGTCAAGGCTTGGATCGTCAGCCGTCGCAAGATGTGAATAGATGCTCTTGACCATCACCTCGGGGCAATTGGGAAGGAACTGCACGAGTTCATCTATCTCAGAGCTCATGAATCCCAGCCTGTGCATACCCGTGTCGAGTTTTATGTGTATGGGATAATGGTCGACGCCTCTCTTGCGCAGCACGTCGATAAGTATCTTGAGCGTGTACATATTGGGCACGGCTGGCTCGAGACGGAAGTCAATCATCTCGTTGAAGTAATCAGTACCGCCGCTCAGCACCAGTATCGGAAGGTGGACCCCGGCATTGCGCAGCTCAAGTCCTTCCACAGGATAGGCAACGGCCAGATAATCGGCGCCTTCGGCCTCCAGTACCTTGGCGAACTCCACAGCTCCGTGGCCGTAGGCGTTGGCCTTCATCAGGACCAGAAGTTTGGTGGAATGTTTCAGAAGTGACCTGTAATAGCGGTAATTGTTACGGCAGGCTCCCAGATTTATCTCAAGACGTGAAAAGTCATCTACCTTGTGCATACTCAAAACCATATCTTTGCAAAGTTAACAAATAATTGCCAAATTTGCATTCAAATTGAACGACTATGACAAGCAATCTCATCTGGCTCATCCTCATCCTGGTGATGGTGGCAAGCTATCTTATCCAGAACATACTGAACTCCCGTTTCGACAAATACTCGCAGGTTCGCACCCCCGGAGGCCTCACCGGAGCCGAGGTGGCGCGCAAGATGCTGAACGACTTCGGCATACACAACGTGAAGGTGGAGCACATACCGGGCAAACTCACGGACCACTACAACCCGCAGACCAAGATCCTGAACCTTTCCGATGCTGTCTATGGCAACGCCAGCATAGCGGCCGCGGCAGTTGCCGCGCACGAATGCGGACACGCCGTGCAGCACGCCTGGCAGTACGGCCCCCTGCAGATGAGGTCGGCGCTGGTCCCCGTAGTCTCCTTCGCGGGGAAAGTGGTAAGCTGGGTACTCATCGCGGGCGTTCTTTTGGTTCAGACCTTCCCCACCCTGCTGTGGATAGGCATAGGCCTGTTCGCGATGACCACGCTTTTCAGCTTCATCACCCTGCCCGTGGAGATAAACGCATCCTCCAGGGCCATAGCGTGGCTGGACAAGAGCGGCATAGTCGGTGCTGAAACAAAACCGATGGCGAAAGATGCCCTCAAATGGGCCGCCTACACCTACGTGATAGCCGCCCTGGGATCTCTCGCCACCCTGTTGTACTATATCAGTATAGCAGACGGACGCCGCCGCTGATTATTTCTTCCACCTGAAACCAGGCCTGGGACCGTTGAAGTAGCCGGGAGCCAAAGTGACAAGCACGACTCCGTGAGGTGCAACTTCCGTTTCCCATTTGTCATCAGGTCCCACGACAGCAACATCCTTCTGACGCCATACGTCGTGTATCGTCTGGCCCTCCATTATGTTCAGGCTGTAGGGTGAGAAGCCCATCTTCCTGGGTTCGTCACCGAGATTGAACAGGCCCACGGCCAGTTTGCCGTCATAAAGAGGCTTCAGATAAACGGCATATCCTGCGTCCATACCGCCTTCGATGCGGACGGCGTGTATGCCCAGTTCATCCTGATTGATGTCTATCACCTCGCTGTTGCACAGCAGGCCGAAGGTAAAATCGTCCATTTCGGCCATATCGCAGCCTATGAGCATAGGTGAGGAGAACAGGGCCCACAATGAAATGTGGGTATACTGCTCGTCAGGGGTGAGGTTGGCCTCGTGTGTGGTGGGGCCCCATCCTACCCTGCCTACCACCAGCATATCGGCATCGGGCCAGTTGCCGGGACGGCAGAAGCCGCTCCAGATGTCCTGACCGCCGAAACCTATGCCGGAGATGCTTTTCCAGTTGTCGCGTATGTCACCGGTGGTCCTCCAGCACTCGGCATACTCCATAAGGGAGGCGCCCACAGCCACAGGAGCCGTGTTGGAAATGCTGTACACAATGTCGCGGCCGGTGGCGAGAAGAGCCTCGCGCATCTGCTTCATATAGTACATGTCATTGGGGTACCAGTCATATTTCAGATAGTCCACGCCCCATTCGGCCCACTGCTTTGCATCCACGTCGGCAAAGGAGTATTTGCCGAAGAAACGCACGGTGTCGCGGGGAGCGCGGGAACGGTCGAGCTTGTATACGTCATCGACCAGACCTTTGTCTATCCACCAGTAGCTTCCATCCTCATTGTCGCAGCCCTCGCCTATATGGCCGGCATAGGTTCCCATCCAGGGACCTGAATAGATGCCGAATTTCAGACCGTTTTCGTGAAGGAAATCGCCGAGTCCCTTCATATCGGGGAATTTCCTGTTGGGGGCGATGGCCTTGTCCTTGCCGCTGCGCGTACCTTGCCATCCGTCATCTATGTTGATGTAGGACCAGCCGTACTGGTCAAGCCCTCTGGAAAGCATCCCCTTTGCCGAACTCATCACCTTTTCCTGGTCAACGCTGTTGCCCCAGCAATTCCAGGAATTCCAGCCCATAGGAGGGGTGAGAGCTATCCTGTCGCCTATGACTATCTTGAAATCACGCTCATAGTTTCCTTCCGAATTGAAGGCCATAAGCTTCACCACATAAGTGCCTTTCTTCTTGGCACGGCCCGAAATGATGCCCGTGTATTTGTCCAGCTTCAGGCCTGCGGGAAGGCCCTCGGCCTTGAAGAGCATAGGACGGACTCCGGTTGCGGGAATCTTGTAGAGGAAATCGGCGCCGGGGCGCGCTCCATATACTCTGGCTCCGTTTATGCGGGGCGTTGAAGGGGCCTCGGGGGTAAGCACGTATCTCTGCTGAGAATACAAAGTTGCACCTGCGGCGAATACCGCAAGTGCAACGATACATATAATCCTTTTCATCATTTGTGAGGGTAAAATGTTACATCATACCTCCCATTCCGGGGTTCATGGGAGCTGCAGGTTCCGGCTGGGGAATCTCGGCAACTGCACATTCAGTCGTAAGGAACATACCGGCAACGGAAGCGGCGTTCTCGAGAGCGACGCGGGCAACCTTTGTGGGGTCGATCACGCCGGCCTCGAACATATTGACATACTCGTCAGTACGTGCGTTGTAGCCGAAATCTCCCTTTCCTTCACGGACCTTGTTGATTATCACGCTGCCTTCCAGACCCGCGTTGGCCGCAATCTGGCGGAGAGGCTCCTCGATGGCGCGCTGTATGATCCTGATACCGGTGGTCTGGTCCGCATTGTCACCCTTGAGTTTGGCAAGGGCATCGATGGCCCTGATGTAGGCCACTCCGCCGCCGGGAACTATGCCTTCCTCGACAGCTGCGCGGGTTGCGCTGAGGGCATCGTCCACGCGATCCTTCTTCTCTTTCATCTCCACCTCGGTGGCAGCTCCCACGTAAAGGACAGCAACGCCGCCGGCGAGCTTGCCAAGACGCTCCTTGAGTTTCTCCTTGTCGTAGTCCGAGGTGCTGACACCTATCTGCTTGCGTATGAGAGCCACGCGCTCCGCGATGGCGGCCTTGTCGCCGGCACCGTTCACGATTGTGGTGTTCTCCTTGTCCACAACGACCTTCTCGGCCTTGCCGAGCATCTGCACGGTAGCGTTCTCCAGAGTGAAGCCGCGCTCCTCGCTGACTACGGTCGCTCCGGTCAGTATGGCGATGTCCTGAAGCATCTCCTTGCGGCGGTCACCGAAGCCGGGAGCCTTGACGGCTGCTATCTTCAGAGTACCGCGGAGCTTGTTGACAACCAGAGTGGTGAGGGCTTCGCCGTCCACGTCCTCGGCTATCACAAGAAGCGCCTTGCCTTCACGTGCTATGGGCTCGAGAACTGGCATAAGGTCCTTCATAGTGCTGATTTTCTTGTCAGTCACAAGGATATATGGAGCGTCGAGAACGGCCTCCATCTTGTCGCCGTTGGTCATAAAGTAGGGGCTGATATAGCCGCGATCGAACTGCATTCCCTCAACGACCTTCACCTCCGTGTCAGTACCCTTGGCCTCCTCCACGGTGATGACACCGTCTTTCTTCACCTTGCCCATTGCATCTGCTATGAGCTTACCGATATAGGAATCATTGTTTGCGGAAATTGCCCCGACCTGCTCTATCTTGGCCAGGTCGTCACCCACTTCCCTGCTCTGTTTCTTGAGGCTTGCCACCACGGCCTCGACAGCCTTGTCGATACCGCGTTTGATATCCATGGGATTGGCGCCCGCAGTCACGTTCTTGATGCCCTCATTGATGATGGCCTGTGCAAGAACAGTTGCGGTGGTGGTGCCGTCTCCGGCCTGCTCGTTGGTCTTGGAAGCAACTTCCTTGACCATCTGCGCACCCATATTGGCAAATTTGTCCTCCAGTTCTATTTCCTTTGCAACGGTCACACCGTCCTTGGTCACCTGGGGAGCACCGAATTTCTTGTCAATGACGACATTGCGTCCTTTGGGGCCAAGTGTCACCTTGACCGCATTGGCCAATGCATCCGCACCTTCTTTCATAAGTGTACGGGCATCGCTGTTGAATTTGATATCTTTTGCCATAATCATTCAGTTTGAATTAAAGAATAGCCAGAATGTCTGACTGTTTTAGTATGAGGTAATCCTTGCCCTCCACGGTGATTTCCGTACCGGCATATTTTCCGTAGAGAACGGTGTCGCCCACTTTCACTTCCATAGGCTCATCCTTCTTTCCGGGCCCTGCCGCCACGATTTTTCCCTGCTGGGGTTTCTCTTTTGCGGTATCGGGAATGTAGAGACCCGATGCCGTCTTGGTCTCGGCCTCCTTGGGCTCGATGACCACTCTGTCCGCTAAAGGTTTTATCATAGTATTTTTCTTTTTAGTTACAGGGCAAGCATTTCCTTGATGATATGGTCCATACCATACCTTACAAGGTAAGACTTCTCACCCTTTCCGTCGTTGAAAGTAATCTTGCAGAGACCGTTGCCAAGACCGGTGAAATCCACGTCGAGGCCCAGTTCGAGGAGTTTGGCAATGGAATTGCCGGCACTGAGGGCATTGCCGTTGACGTCAATCTCGGTTACTGCATTGTAGAAACCGCTCCTGGGAGTGTCGGCTTTCTCCTTCTTCACTTTCTCGGCAACAAAGCCGGAGATCTCGGTGATTATCTGACCGGCGCCGAACTGCAGGAGGACTGAAGTTCTGTTGCCTTTGACCGTATAGGAAATCTGGCATACGTTCGCGTCATAGCCGGAGAATGTGAAGCCCGCCCTTTTCTGAAGCAGGGATACAAGGCTGTCACCTACCCTGAACTGGCCGAAGGGGAACTCGATGACGTGGTTTGCATCGCAGATGTCTGCATCGGCGAAACGGCCGTCATTGCTCTCGTAGGCTCCCGTGAAATCGAAGCTCAGCGAACTGTTGCCGCTGATGAAAATCTGATAACCATTGTCAGCGCTGACCGTACGTGCATGACGCAGGCTGGACAATATCTGTGAATGTGAATAGTATGAGCCAAGTTCGAAACCGTCTACAGACTGGGCTGCGGCGACAAGGCCATACATAAGACAAATGACAGATAAAACTGTTCTTTTCATATCTCAAATTATTAGAATGTGAATCTTACCATACCCTCTACACGATGATTTGCCACCCAGTGAAGTCCACCGGTGGTCATCGCTCTGAGGTCATATTCTTTGTCGCCGTACTGAACGGCTGTCAGCATATATTCGAGGCCAACCGTGAAACGGCCCACGTTGTATGCGATGCCGGGTTCGATGCGATACATCTGATTGATGTTGGCCGAACCGTTCTTCTGGAAGAAGATGCAGTTCCCGTCACCCTTGCCGGCGGCGTTCGCAACGATGTCCTTGGCCGTGCCGAAGTTCTTGACATAGCCCAGGAGCAGCGACCCCTGTAGTTTCTTTCCGTAAGCAAGTGTCATCCATGTACTTGACGTGCGGATAGGAGTGTATTCCCACAGGCTGTTGTCCGAAGAAATAGAAGACACAGCATAGCCGCTCATAAGGTTGAGGTGCTCGCCGGCTCCGCCGTAAGTGGTCTTAGCCTTGAACTTGAAGAGATTCTTGGTGTACTGGAGATACATGAAGGCCAGAACAGAAGTGGATCTATCCTTTACCTTGACTTTAGTACCGCCTACAGTCGCCGTACCGCGGGGCCTGATGGAGGTTACGTCAGCGCCTATGCGCCCCAGGAAGCCTCCGGAACGGTAAGAAAGTCCGAGGTAGAACTCGGGAACAATGCCGTATTTGATGTAATCGGCTGAAGATGCGGCCGCCGTGGGTCTGCCGGTCTTGGCATCGAACGCTGAAGGACCCATTGAGGTGTACTGCATCTGCCAGATTGCTGAAACTGTCACCGAGAATTTCTTGCCGAAGTTGAAGTCGGTGGTCAGCTGCGGGGTGCGGCTGAAGGGGCCGAAAGGCATACCGGTATCCAGCGCAAGCACGTCGGGGAGGTCAGCGGCCATAGGATGCCAGGCCTGCCCGCCCTTGAAATTGATGGAATAGCGCGTATCCTCGGGGTTGAGCCAGTTGACAGTGACGTAAGCCTGACGCAGACGCAGCTGGGCCACGCCCGTCGAACCGGAAAGTCCGGCATAGAAGTCTGCCTCAACTTTGCCTCCGAATTCGTTGTCACCTATCCAGTAGCCTGAAACGTCCACTCCCAGACGGGAAGTGAGCGAAAGCATACGGAAGGATGCGCGTTCATTGACATCCTCTCCACGATCGTTCAGCTCCCTGTCCTTGGGTATCCAGTAGAACAGATCGCCGGAGCCGGCATAGCTCTCGTGGGTGTCGAAAGGCATATAGGTGCGGATGAAACCGTAGAACCTGTAGTTGTTCTTCAGATGGTCCACGATCTCGGATTTTGTCTTTTTCCTGGGCGCCGCAGCATCGGCTCCGGCGTCCGTGCTCTCCGCTGCAAGAGCACAAACAGCCGTGGCGAACATTGCCACGGCCGCAAAAAGTATGTTGAGCCTCTTCATTTCAACTTAAGCAAAAGGGAAGAATTTGGTCACCCAGAAGAATCCGAGCACAAGACCGATGATACCCACAATGAGGCCTACTTTGGTCATATCCTTGGTCTCCACAAGACCGGTTGATGCGGCGATTGCATTCGGAGGTGTGGAAATGGGCAGGCACATTGCAACTGAAGCGCAGACCGCAACGAATACGGAAAGGCCCTGCTGGCCGCCGAAAGCCTGGAAAGCCTCGGCATTGCCGCTCTCGAGCAGACCTTTGCCTATCGCAATCATAATGGGGATGAGAAGGGCTGCAGTGGCGCTGTTGCTGATGAAGTTGGAAAGCAGGTAGCATATCAGACCGGCAACCACGAACACGACGATGATGCTCATTGCATTGAAATCGATTGAAGTGATGAGGGCCTTGGCCAGACCTGTCTTGTCAAGGGCATAACCGAGGGCGAAACCACCGGCCACCAACCAGAGAACCTCCCAGTTGATCTCCTTGATATCTTCCTTGCCGAACACACCGGTCGCAGTATAGACAACCAGGGGGATGAGGGCAACGATGTTGGAACTGATGCCGTGAAGCTGCTCGGTCATCCACAGAAGTATCGTAGCGCCGAAAGTAATCCAGGCCACATAGTCCTTGTAAGTCTTCTTATGGTCGTCCTTCTTGATTTCGAGCACGATTTCCTTTGAGTTGAAAGGATAGAAGAAAGTGAGAAGTACCCAGGCGATGAGAATCATCACGATTACGAAAGGTATCATACGGAATGCCCAGTCGCTGAAGCCGATGGTAATTCCGGCAAGGGAATCGAGGTTGCCGACGGCCGTTGCGTTCGGAGGAGTTCCGATAGGCGTTCCGATACCGCCGACGTTGGCTGCGATGGGAATGGCGAGAGCTATGCCCACCTTACCCTTGGCATCGGTATCGGGAAGCGACGCGAACACGGGGGCGAGGAATGCGAGGAACATGGCGGCCGTGGCGGTGTTGCTCATAAACATCGAGAATATGGAAATCACGATGAGCACACCCAGAAGCACGAATTTGGGTTTCTTGCCGAAAGGCTTCAGGAGAAGGCGGGCCATAGTCACGTCCATACCGTATTTCGAAGCCACGATGGCGAGTACGAAACCGCCGAGGAAGAGCATCACGACAGGATCCGCGAATGAGCGCATCAGCTCAGTATAGGGCACGAACAGGCTGTCGTCACCTGTAACCTTCAGGAAGCCTATGCTCTTGCTGGAAATCGTGAGCAGGGAGCCCACGATAACCATAAGGGAGGTCACCCAGTTGGGAACGATCTCAAAAATCCACATCAGGGCAGCGAATGCGAAAATCGCGATGGTACGCTGCTGTGTCACGGTGAGCACGTCACCGAGGCTGCCGAAGATCTCCTTCGGCGCACACCAGAGGAATACTGTAACCAGCAGCACTATCGGCAGCAGGATGCAGTATTTTACGTTAATTTTTTTCTCCATGATAAAGTTTATGTTTAATACTAAAATTTGCGCCGCAAAAGCGACGCAAATTTAATCATTTTTTTGCATTAAAGAAAGCATCGGGAAGCCAACTTTTCCCTAATAGCGGGCCAACTTCCTGATGGCTTTCGGAATATCCGTATTGTCCCTGCAGGATGCTATCTTGTCAGCTCCGACGCCTATGGCGAAAAGGGGCACCTGAGCCGCAGTATGGGAGTGTCTTGACATCACTATGCCTGCCTTCCTGTCGAGGAGGGCTACAGCCGCGCTGGCCAGACGGTCGGTGGCTGCATAAAGGGTCCTTTCAGAGCTGGACTTCCCCTTGCCGATGGTAGTCTCGAACAGATCGCGAAGGGCATACTCCTCCTTGTAATCCACCTTGACTGCCGTCCAGAGTCCGAGAGCATCGGAGATTATGGCCTTAGCATCCTCCCAAGTGGGTTTTTCGCTCTTGGACAGCTTCTTAAGGGCAGCTGAAAGGTCTGCCTGGGCCATCTTCTGATTCAAGAGCACCTCAGCGTGAATCTTGCGGAAATCGCTGCCCAGGGTAAGTCCAGAGGTCTCGTGGTCAGCCGTCACTACTATGAGGGTCTCGTCGGGATGAGCCTTGTAGAAAGCAACGGCGAGGGCAACGACATTGTCGAAGTCGTTGACCTCTTCAAGAATCGCACAGGCATCATTCTCGTGTCCGCCGTGGTCTATGTTGCCGCCTTCGACCATCATGAAGAAGCCCTTCTTGTGATATTTGGTCATATTGGCAACGGCAGCCTTGTAGAGGTCTTCCAGACGGACTTCCGGCTTCTGGATGGCATAGGGCAGATCCCATCTGTCCTCATAGGCCACGCAGATGGTCTTGGGGCTGTCGAGAGCTCCCTTGAAGGCATCCTTGCCCACCAATACGTTCCATCCTGCCTCACGGGCCTTGACAACCCATTCAGGAGAGGAGGTCACGGGCGTCTTGGACCTCGGATTGACATTGAAGCCGGCTCCGGCGAAGAAATCGGCGGCGCCGTCAACAATCTGCTGGTTGAGTTCCTCGTAGTCATCCCTGTCATCGGCGTGTCCGAAGAAGGCTGCGGGAGTCGCGTGGGAAATGCCGGAAGTTGTCACCAGGGCCGTTCCATACCCGGCTTTGCGGGCTGCCTCGACGAGATTCTCCACATCCTTGCCTTCGGGGTCGCGGCCTACGCTGGAGTTTTTCACCTTAACGCCGGTGGCGAGCGCCGTGCCCGCGGCGGCCGAATCGGTCGTAAGGTCGTTGGCGGAATATGTCGTAACAAAAGTCCTGTAAGGCAAACTGCTGATTGTCAAGGGTTGGGGAAATTCCTCGCCTCTCTTGGCAGCGTTGAGCAATTCTGCCCCATAGACGGAATTGATGCTCATACCGTCACCTATAAAATAAAAGACGTACTTCGGAGCCTTTGCAGAGGCAATCGAGAATGCAGTAAGGAATACCGCAAACAGTAGAATGATTCTTTTCATAAATATCAGTTTTAATCTTCAAATTTAATCAAATTTCCGTATATTTGTTCATCTTTTAATAAAAAACCGAGCCTGCTTTGAAGCGGTTCACAAATTTGTAACAGAAGATTTTCATGGAATTCAAAGTGACTGACGTCAAGGACGTCGTGATACGATTTGCCGGCGATTCCGGAGACGGAATGCAGCTTACCGGAACCCTGTTCGCCGACATGTCCGCCTTCTATGGCAACTCCCTTTCCACCTTCCCAGACTACCCCGCCGAAATCCGCGCGCCGAAAGGCACGGTGAGCGGCGTGTCAGGCTTCCAGGTGCATATCGGCTCACAGGACGTCAACACCCCCGGCGATATGTGTGACCTGCTGGTGGCAATGAACCCGGCGGCCCTCAAAGCCAACGCCAAGTGGGTGAAGGCCGGAGGTATGGTGATAGTGGACGAGGATGCCTTCGACGACAGGAATATGGAGCTGGCAGGCTTCAAGACAGACGAGAATCCTTTCGAGGTCCTTCACATCGAGGACCGCGTCCTCATAGTCTCCCCCATCACGACGCTCACCAAAGAGAGCCTCAAGGACAGCGGGCTGGACAACAAGTCCATACTCAAGTGCAAGAATATGTTCACCCTGGGAATGGCCTGCTTCATATACGACCGTCCCGTGGACTACATATACGGATATCTGGAGAAGAAATTCAGCAAGAAGCATCCCGAAGTCATAGCCCCCAACAAGAAGGTGCTCGACGACGGCTACAACTATGCTTCCAACATACACGCCATCCCCAGCACCTACCACATCGCCCCGGCCAAACCGGAGAAAGGCCTTTACCGCAACATTTCCGGCAACCAGGCTACGGCGTGGGGTCTTATGGCGGCCGCCGAGAAGGCAGGCCTGGAGTTGTTCTGCGGTTCATACCCCATAACTCCGGCCACGGCCATTCTGGAAGAACTGGCGATACATAAATATCTGGGAGTCAAGACTATGCAGGCAGAGGACGAGATTGCCGGAATATGCACTGCCATAGGCGCCGCATACGCGGGTGACCTTGCGGTGACAACCACATCAGGCCCCGGCCTGTCACTCAAGTCAGAAGCCCTCGGACTGGCCGTCATGACGGAACTCCCTCTGGTCGTAGTTGACGTACAGAGGGCCGGCCCGAGCACGGGTATCCCCACAAAGACAGAACAGACCGACCTCTTCCAGGCCATGTACGGCCGCAACGGGGAATGTCCGGTTCCCATAGTGGCTCCCCACAGCCCTTCCAACTGCTTCGACGCAGCATTCGCCGCAGCAAAGGTGGCCGTAGAGCATATGACACCCGTGATAATGCTTTCCGAAGGCTTCCTCGGCAACGGATGCGAACCCTGGAAGATTCCCCAGATGAAGGATTATCCCACAATAACCCCTCCTTTCCCCAAAACCGAAGTTCCCGAGACCGAGGGCGGCAAGTTCCATCCCTTCGACCGTGACCCAGAAACACTGGTGCGCACCTGGGCTCCGGCCGGAACCAAAAACTACGAACACAGGGTGGGAGGACTGGAAAAGAACCATTACGGTTCCATCTCATCCGATCCGGTAAACCATCAGACAATGGTGGACGAGCGCCGGAAGAAAGTGGACCTCATCAGCAATTTCATTCCCGAGCTGAAAGTGAACGGCGAGGATTCCGGAGAGCTGCTCATAGTTGGCTGGGGCGGCACCTTCGGCCACCTGCTCAGTGCCTTTGACACACTGAAAGAAGAAGGCGTGAAGGGCGTTTCCCTTGCGCATTTCGACTGGATCAATCCCCTGCCTTCCAACACCGCCAAAGTTCTGGGAGCATTCAGGAAGATACTCGTGTGCGAACTGAACAGCGGCCAGTTCGTAAACCTTCTGCGCGCCAAACTGCCGCAGTTCCAATATCTGCAGTGCAACAAGGTCGAGGGCCAGCCTTTCCTTGTGAGTGAAATTGTCAACGCCGTCAAAAAGAATCTGTAACTATGGAAAAACATTATACCCAAAGCGATTTCAAGTCCGACCAGCAGGTACGCTGGTGCCCCGGTTGCGGCGACCACGCCGTACTTGCAGCCCTTCAGCGCGCCCTCCCGGACGTGGCCGGACTGCTGGATTATGAGAAGGAACGTTATGTGGTGGTTTCCGGTATCGGATGCTCGTCACGTCTTCCCTATTATATGGATACCTACGGATTCCACGGAATACACGGCCGCGCCACAGCCATATCCACGGGCATAAAGGTGGCCAACCCCTGGCTGACCGTATGGCAGGCCTGCGGTGACGGAGATGCCCTCGCAATAGGCGGAAACCATTTCATACACGCCATCAGGCGCAACATAGACATCAATATCATCCTGTTCAACAACCGCATATACGGCCTTACGAAAGGTCAGTACAGCCCTACGTCCAAGTTCGGCGCCATCACCAAGACTTCGCCCTACGGCACGGTCGAGAAGCCTTTCGAGCCCGGTTCGCTGGTGCTCGGAGCCAAAGGCACATTCTTCGCGCGCGGTATCGACGTGATGCTTCAACTGAATGAGGAGATTATGACAGCCGCAGCCGCGCACGACGGATGTTCCGTGATGGAGATGCTCACAAACTGCGTTATTTTCAACGACGGAGCCCATAAGGACATAGCCGATCCTGCAGTACGCGAGGACAAGACCATAGTGCTTCGCCACGGAGAGAAAATGATTTTCGGAAAGAACCGTGACAAGGGTCTGGTGCTTCACGGAATGGGTCTGCGCGTGGTTACTATAGGCGGCGAAGGAGGATTCACCATCGATGACGTGCTCACCCACGATGCCCACCGCGATGACCGCGGCCTGCATATGATGCTGGCAAATATGAAGGGCCCGGAATTCCCCGTAGCCCTCGGAGTAATACGCGACGTTCAGGATCCGACCTACGACGACGGTGTCCGCGACCAGATAGCGGACATAAAAAAGACCGCCCGCATCAAATGCATGGACGATCTTCTTCAGAGCGGCTCCACCTGGGAAGTACGCTAAGGGAGTTCCGCCTCTTCCACGGCCTTGAAATACTTGTAGGAATTCAGTTTGCACTCGCCGATGGCAGCCTCATCACATACGATGGTGCCGGCGGGATGCAGCTGAAGTGCCGATACCGTACACACGTGGCTGCAAGGGCCCTCTATGGCATCGCGCAGGGCACGGGCCTTCTTGGGGCCATAAGCCAGAATCACAACTTCCTTGGAATCCGTCACCGTGGCAACGCCCACTGACAGGGCCTGCCTGGGCACCTTGTTCACGTCGTTGTCGAAGAAACGGCTGTTCACAATGCGCGTATCCTCGGTGAGGGTGACCACCCTTGTGCGTGAGTTCAGGGAGCTGAAGGGCTCGTTGAACGCAATGTGTCCGTCCTCACCTATACCGCCCAGGAAGAGGTCGATTCCGCCGGCCTCGACTATGGCCTTCTCATAATCAGCGCATTCCTTCTCGAGGTCCGCAGCATTGCCGTTCAGAATGTGGATATTCCCGGCAGGTTCGTCTATCTGGTCGAACAGATATTTGTGCATGAATGAATGGTAGCTCTCGGAATGAGATTCGGGCAGGCCGACATACTCGTCCATATTGAAGGATATCACGTTCTTGAAGCTGACCTTTCCCGCCTTGACCAGGGCGATGAGTTCCTTGTAGGTCTCAATGGGGGTCGAACCTGTGCACAGGCCTATGACAAAGGGTTTGTCAGTAGTTTTTGCCTTTGCATTGATCTTGTCGGCGATATAGTGGGCTGCCCATACGGAAGCCGACTTCGCGTCATCTCTGATAATAACTTTCATAAATTTATCGATTTTTACTTCTAACAAAGTTAGACATATTTTCAATAATATTTTTATTTTTGTATCACAAAAAACAAGCATTATGAAAACAGAAGAAATAATGAACTGTCTCCAGGCCAAGTATCCCGGAGAAGCCGAATATCATCAGGCGGTACGCGAAGTGCTGGAATCAATAGAGGAAACTTACAACCAGCATCCCGAATTCGAGAAAAACAAGATAGTGGAGCGCATGGTCGAGCCTGACCGCATCTTCACTTTCCGCGTGACCTGGGTGGACGACAAGGGAGAAGTCCAGCACAATACCGGCTACCGCATACAGTTCAACAGCGCCATAGGCCCCTACAAGGGAGGTATCCGCTTCCACAAAGCCGTGACGCCCTCGATGCTCAAGTTCCTCGGTTTCGAACAGACATTCAAGAACGCCCTCACAACCCTGCCGATGGGCGGTGCAAAGGGAGGTTCCGATTTCGACCCCGTAGGAAAGTCCGATGCCGAGATAATGCGTTTCTGCCAGGCATTCATGCTGGAACTCTGGCAGTGCATAGGTCCCGACCAGGACATACCGGCCGGTGACGTGGGCTGCGGCGGACGCGAGATCGGCTACCTCTACGGTATGTACAAGAAACTGGCCCGCCAGTACAACACAGGCGTCCTGACCGGCAAGGGAGCCACCTGGGGCGGTTCCATCCTGCGTCCGGAAGCCACCGGTTTCGGAGCGCTTTATTTCACCCAGCACCTTCTGGCTAAGGCCGGCAAGGATATCAAGGGCAAAAAAGTCTGCATCTCAGGTTTCGGCAACGTAGCCTGGGGCGCCTGCACGAAAGCTACTGAGCTCGGTGCCAAAGTTGTTGCAATATCAGGTCCCGACGGAGTCTGCGCCATCCCTGAAGGCATTACAAAGGAAATGATTGACTATATGCTGGTGATGCGTGCATCCAACCGCAACAAGGTGCAGGATATGGCCGACAAGTTCCCCGCTCAGTGCAGTTTCACCCCCGGCAAGAAGGCCTGGAGCGTACCCTGCGACATAGCCCTGCCCTGCGCATTCCAGAACGAACTTGCGCTGGAAGATGCGAAACAGCTGAAGGAGAACGGATGCTGGTGCTGCTGCGAGGTATCGAATATGGGATGCCAGAGCGAGGCCATACATTTCTTCCAGAACAGCGGTATGCTCTTCGCTCCCGGCAAGGCGGTGAACGCAGGCGGTGTGGCCACTTCAGGACTTGAGATGACCCAGAATGCCACTCACATCAGCTGGAGCGCCAAAGAAGTGGACGAGAAGCTCCACTATATTATGGAAAGCATACACGAACAGTGCGTCAAATTCGGCACACGCGAGGACGGCACCGTGGACTACGTCAAGGGCGCCAATATCGCCGGCTTCATGAAAGTGGCTCAGGCCATGCTGGAGCAGGGACTGGTATAGAGCTTTCTAAAGTACAGCAAAACGGCAGGGCCACCACTTTCGGGGACTTGGATTATGTGTTATGTCCCCGAAAGTGGTGGCCTTGCCGTTTTATTCAGGTCTTACAACCTGTTTTTGAATGGTTCTCAGTCCTGATTCTCGTTGCGAGGTCCGCGGTCCTCACGGGGACGGCGGTCGTTGTGGCGGTCGCCATCGCGACGGGGTCCTCTGTCACCTTCACGGCGGGGTCCGCGACGGTCGTCATCACGACGCGGTCCACGGGGGCCTGCGGGACGGCGCTCGGGCTCCACATAGCCTTCAGGCTTGGGAGTGAGTGCACGCATTGACAGACGCATCTTGCCTGTCTTTGCATCGATTTCGAGGAGTTTGACATCAACCTCGTCACCTACTGAAAGCACGTCCTCGACCTTGTCTGTCTTGCTCCAGGCAATCTCGCTGATGTGCAGGAGGCCTTCCTTGCCGGGAAGAATCTCGATGAACGCACCGAATTCGAGAATGCTGACAACCTTTCCGTGGTAGGTAGTGCCCACCTCGGGAACTGCGCATATGCCTTTGATCCAGTCGAGGGCCTTCTGCATCGCTTCCTTATCGTTGGAAGCAACGTCAACGACACCCTCCGTGCCACCGCCGGGAAGGGGTTCCTCGGTGATGGTGATGACCGTACCGGTCTCTTTCTGAATCTTCTGTATGGTCTCGCCGCCCTTGCCGATGACTGCACCGATGAATTCGGCTGCAATGCGTATCTGCTCGATGCGGGGAACGAAAGGCTTGTAGTCTTCGCGGGGCTCGCTGATGGTCTTGAGCATCTCGCCCATAATGTGCATACGTCCCTGACGTGCCTGCTCGAGAGCTTTCTCGAGTACGTCATATGAAAGACCGTCCACCTTGATATCCATCTGGGTTGCGGTGATACCGTCAGCAGTACCGACTACCTTGAAGTCCATATCTCCGAGGTGATCCTCATCGCCGAGAATATCGGTAAGGATGGCGTAGCGGTCATTGGGGTTCACTTCGTCAGTGATAAGACCCATCGCAACACCGGCTACGGGCTTCTTGATCTTCACACCGGCATCCATCAAAGCAAGGCAACCTCCGCAGACAGAAGCCATTGAAGATGAACCGTTTGATTCGAGAATATCGGAAACCACGCGTACTGCATAGGGATTTTCGGGAGCGAAAGGCATTACGGCCTTCAGACCGCGCATTGCAAGGTTGCCGTGACCTATCTCACGACGGCCTACGCCGCGCTGGCTCTTAGCCTCGCCTGTAGCGAAGGGAGGGAAATTGTAATGGAGAACGAACTGCTGGTCATCCTGGATGAGGACTTCGTCAGTCTCCTTCATATCCATCTTGGTACCCAGCGTAACGGTCGCAAGGGACTGTGTCTCACCGCGGGTGAATATGGCTGAACCGTGAGCGCAGGGCAGATAGTCAACCTCGCACCAAATGGGGCGCACCTCGTTGCATACACGACCGTCGAGACGGATGTGTTCGTCGAGTATCATATTGCGCATAGCCTCTTTCTCCACTGCGCCGTAGTAGCGGCCCACGAGGGTTTCGGTCTGCTTGAAGGCAGCCTCTTCCTCGAGATTCGTGGGCTGGGGCAGAGTTGCGATGAACTCGTCCTTGATGGCGGCGAAACCGTCCTCGCGCTCGTGTTTGGGTTTTGCTGATTTTGCAAGCGCATAGCACTTGTCATAGCAGAAATCGTGAACTGCCTTCTTGAGTTCCTCATCCTCGACGTCGTGAGGATAGTCGCGCTTGTTCACGTCTGTTCCGAGCTCCGCCATAAGTTCCTTCTGGACGCGGCAGTGCTTCTTTATCTCTTCGTGGGCGAACTTGATGGCCTCGAGCATATCGTGCTCTGAAACCTCGTTGAGTTCACCCTCAACCATCATAATGTTCTCTTCGGTTGCGGCAACCATAAGTTCGAGGTCGCTCTTCTCCATCTCGGAGAAAGTGGGGTTGATCACGAACTGACCGTCAATGCGGCATACGCGTACTTCGCTGACAGGACCGCCGAAGGGCAGGTCGCTGGTTGCAAGGGCGCAGGAAGCGGCGAGGCCGGCGAGGGCGTCGGGCTGGATGTCCTTCTCTGCGGAAATCAGTGTTACGTTCACGAAGACCTCCAGGTGGAAATCATCGGGCCACAGAGGACGGATGGGACGGTCGATGAGACGTGAGATGAGAATCTCATAGTCTGAAGACTTGCCTTCCCTCTTCATGAATCCGCCGGGGAAACGTCCTGCAGAATAGAATTTTTCTTTGTAGTCAACAGTAAGAGGCATGAAATCGGTGCCTTCCTTGACTTCCTTGGCGGCGCACACAGTAGCGAGCAACATTGTGCCGCCCATCTTGACTACCGCTGCTCCATCGGCCTGTTTTGCGAGTTTGCCGGTCTCGATCTCGATCACACGGCCGTCGGCCAGGGTGATTGTCTTTTTGATAATGTTCATTGTTACAGCTTTAAACAGCCTCCCCCTATGGGAGAAAATTAATATTGAAAAAATACAGAACCTGTTTTGAAATAATTAACTTTATTTTTTATGTATCTTTTTGGTCTATATTTCCTTTTTCATCAGTTACAATGCTTTGGCATTGCGCCTTCTTCAAAAGAAAATCTATCCTCAAAAATCTTCTAAAACAAATTTTGTGAACCATTTCAAAACATGTTCTAAAGTGATTTCAAAGAAAAGGGGGTACCGTCCTTTCGGGCGTCCCCCCTTGCGTTTTCCTGTTTTATCGACGGAGACCGAGCTCCTTGACGATATTTCTGTATCTCTCGATGTCTTTGCTCTTGAGGTAATCAAGAACGCGACGACGTTTACCTACGAGCTTCAGAAGTGCGCGGCGTGTGCCGAAATCCTTCTTGTTTGTTTTCAGGTGCTCTGTAAGGTGAGCGATACGGTAGGAAAATAAAGCAACTTGACTCTCTGCAGAGCCGGTGTCTGTATTGGACTTCCCGTACTTCGCAAAAATCTCTTGCTTTTTGTCAGCCTGTAAATACTCTGCCATAGTGCAAAAGGATTTTTATGGGTTA
Source organism: Bacteroidales bacterium (assembly GCA_024401635.1). Lineage (GTDB taxonomy): Bacteria > Bacteroidota > Bacteroidia > Bacteroidales > UBA932 > Cryptobacteroides. Next base: position 18,855 of record JAKSKP010000001.1, on the reverse strand, counting down.
AACTCAAACCTGATGGGGACCTCCCCAAAAGGCCTGCAAATATAGCACAAAGTTTTGAATGTCACAAGTTTTTCTTCACTCTCCCCCGGCATTCCGTCATTGCGGGCAACGACCCGCAATCTCCGCCCACCGGCAACGGCACTTCAGCGACGTAGAGGTCAATTGACCGCGTGCGGCCCAAGACCGCAATTCGGTGAGAAAAACCGGCCACAAATAGCAATCTTATCTATTGATTACATCAATCGCAGAGATCATTATGGCCTGTTATACGGGGCACTCGAAATGTTTACTCCGATGTTAAGAACATAATTTCTTTATAGGCAATTGACAAATGTTTTGTATATTTGGGCATAGCAGAATGATATTATTCGGAATGGACTAATTTTTAAGAATATGAATACTGAAACGATTCAAAAAGCCAAGGCCGCCTTTGATAAGATAGCAACCATCGCAGAGAGACTTGGAGTAGAACGCAGCGCGGCAATCTCCGTACTCAAAGAGGTGCTTGTTGACGCTCCCGATATGAGGATTGTCTACGTACCCAAGGACATCAACTGTCCCGTAGAAAGGTATGCGAAGGCTATCCGTCATGAAGGCTTTGCCATTCAATTCATCGATGAGGATGAATTCCGGAAAACCGGAAGGAATGACGTACGCACGCTTCCTCTTCTGGGCATCGACAATATCCCCGAGGAAAACGACGTTGCCGTAACTCTTCTGAGTTATGACGAAGATGAAGGCCCTATCGCCGTCAACATCGACCAGGTGGTCAATACTGAGGTGCTTCTGAACTTCGTCGCGCAAATGGCTCCACGCCAAGATTACAGGAAATTCTAATCTGCAGAGAGCATCTAACTGATATCCCGGCTTTTATTGCGATTGTTTTTTAAGCACTAAAAGCGGGATATTCAGTATAGTAATCACTTTGCAATTCTCAGATTCTTTTCCAACAGCTCAAAGGTGGGCTGAAGCATATCCTCGTTCTTGACATAGTATGCCACAACTAGCAGGACACCTTTGTGGACTTCCTGGGTGAAGAAACGCATAGGATAATTGTCTTCCGTCTCGGCCTCGAATCCATAAGCATTCTTGCCGTTGAATTTGAACTTCACAATAGAGCTCTCTTCGTTTTCGTCATCCTCTTCGAAACCGATAGCCTCGGCATAGTTTGCGAAAGCCTGGTCCTCGGCAGTCTCGCCGTCAAGTAAATCGCCCACATAAACGTCAATCAGAATCTGGTCAACCTCTCCTTCTGCACCGGGAAGATGCGCTTCAAGATGGGTTGTCTCCCCTACTTCGTCATTGAGGGTTTCAAGATTGGTTTTCCACTCGTCAGTAAGTTTTAGGTTAATTTCGTAAGCCATTGTGTTATTCTTTAATTTTGAGTTATAGTTTTGAGAGATTCTTGGAAAGGTAACCCTTCACGTAATCCACGAATTCCGGAGAGTCGATAATCTTGATTTCATCGGCAAGCCCTACATAGAAGCGGCATACTCCGGCCCAGTTGCAGATATCTACGTCCAACATCCATTCGTTGCCCTTGCGCTGAAGTTCTTTTTCTGCAAGCGGGAATTCTTCCAGCAAAAGATTCTTAGCCAATACTGTCATTTTCAAGCAGACGTGGCCGCAAACGTGTCCTGTCATACGGAATACATCCATCCCTTGCTTGCGGTGGCTTGATTCAGCCTCCCATTTCTCATCCAGGACCTCTACCATACCGATGCGGAAGGTTCATCTACACAAAATGTGAATCCTTTCGATATAGAAGACCTGAAATACGCGAAGCAGGATTTATACCACGTAGGAGCGCATCGTTACGACATCGAGTGCATTTGCAAAAACATCTTCATCGAGAATGACGTTTACTACTTCGTTTTCAATCTGAAAAACTTTTCACAGACAAGTTATGAACTATCCGAGCCCAGATTCGCCGTAGAAAGCAAAAGTCATAGCAGCAGAAAACTGAATTATGAAAAGCAGCTAAACCCCAAACTCGTTTCCAACAGCGGGAAGATAGATCCACACTATGAGGGATATATGGTATATGCCTTCGACAAGTTCACAATTCTCAAGGATCAGGTATTCAACATCTACGTCTATGAAAAGAGTGGCACGCGGAATTTCCGCATCAGTTTAGGCTACCGTGATTTACGCAAGGCTCGTGAACTCAATGACATCTCTGCCATAAAGACAATTACAAGGCACTAATCCAAACGAAATACTCTATTAATCCACTTACACGTCAAACGAAAAAACGCTTCGCAAAAAGCATTATTGATTCTAGGACACGGAGTGCGTGCACAAAGCATGCCTTCCATGTCCATATCATAAAGGGGGGTTCTTAGTCATCAATAAACTCTATACCTCTGAGACCAGGGTAATGAGTGAATGATGAGCTAAAGCTCCCATCGGCAAATTCGACGTAGATCAAAACGTCGGAAGGTTGCACATCCCTCTCTTGCTTTCCGAAAAACATAGCGCGATGAAGTTTACCCGCAATCTTCTCACCATACATCGAGGTTATGAGTACATGAGATCTCTCTTCTTCGGCCTTGTAATAGAATGTGTCGCGAAGTCTTATCGCGCGGAAACGGTCATTTTTTTCCAAGGAGTAGTAAAAGAGGTGATGAAAATCGCTTTTCATCTTTTCAAAGTCATTTTGTGTTATCATATCGTTTGATAATAATAAGTTTATCTATCACTTTTATTTAAAGGGCACAGCGGTCACATCGGAATCTCGATCCATCTCAAGCATAGACGAATCCTATCTTTCTACGACTTTTATCGGCGCCATTATTACGGATCTCGCTGATGTGCTCCCTCTGTCTATCCTCGGCAAGATCAAGAATTTCCATACACATCGGGATGTATGCAGAAAGCTCTTTTGCCGATATGCAAAGTGACTCTGCAGAGAATGCAAGTTTGTTGTTGCCATTACCCTCACGAACAGACACCTTTGCAAGATAAACCTCTTTCATCGTCTCAAGTGCTGCTTTTTTGTTCCCTTCGATTGTCGCGGTGATTGATGGGATGTCGTATTCTCGTGCAATCTCAACCTGACAGCAACCGCGTATTCTCAGTACACTCTCTTTTCCATTGCAGACCCAGCGTATTTCATCACCTGAGACAATAGGCGACAGGCCTCTCTTTCTAAGTATGCTGCACACTTTTTCCGCACTGATACCATTGCGGCTCCTTACCATCTTTGCCAAAAATGGAATCAGGAAAACAATTCCACAAATACAGGCAATGACAATTTTCAACCACTGATGGCTGAAAACGCTTATTGCAGCAATGCCTGCGGCCATAACAAGCATACATACTTGCTCAACTGTTCCGCCAAATCTCATTCTACGATGAGCGTTCTTTCCCTTCTCCTCGTTGGAAGATTCTTCCGTCGCCGGAATAGCATCATTCTTCTTATCATTAACCTTTGCGGTCTCTACAACCGCTGTCATCTGTGTTGTTTCAATGTTTTCCATATGTTTCATCGTTTTAGACTTATCAATTTCAGCTTGGCTGGACTTCGGATGTTCGACTCGTCAAATAGTCAGTCATCATCTCTATCTGCATAGCTTCCTCTACTTCTTCACGGATTTTGACGTAAGTTCTTACAGACTCCAGCAAAAGTTTGAATGTAGGGTCAAATATCTCCTCGAACTGACCTCTTGTCTTGCAGAATGTCTCAACGGCAAACCACATATTCATTCCGTCTTCCTCCGGTACAAGAAACACTTTCGTCATCATCGTGCTGGCCATTGTAATATCAGCCAGCATCGAAACCGTTTCAGTCTCTTCTTCATTTACGGGTAACGCCACAGCAACTGACAGTTTGCCTTTCTTCAATCCGACCAGCAAATCTTTTTCCTGTGCCAGATCAGCATAATAGGCATTCCCGTCGCGTTTGACATCAAGCCCGGAGGCCTTGAGATACCTCCCTATGAATGGGAGGGTTAATGACGTTCTCATACCGCAATCCCTCCCGTGTCTTTTCTTCTTAAGAAGTTCATCCATCACATTAACCCTTGTTTCTATGGAATAAATGCCCTACACCTGCCGAAGCACCGATGCCGCCTGCAATACCACCAATGAAGCCACCGATGACAGTGCCGATGCCCGGACAGATGCACGAGCCGATGGCCGCCCCAGCCCAAGCTCCGCCAGTACCGCCGACAGCTCCGGCTCCGTTACAGGCAGTGCGCTCACCGAACTCCTTGCCGGAAATCTTGCCTGTGCAGAGCCTGACGGTATCAGGGATGGTGCTAACGACAAAGGCGGCAGATGCCGTTATCACGTTGGTAGAAGCCGTGCGTGAAAGGACGTTTCGGGCAGCCGCTCCTGTCAGAGCGCGCTTGCCAACTCCCTCAGCAGTCTTCTCTACAATCTTGCGACCCGCACCCGAGCGCATAGCTGCGTCAATGACTTTGTTGGCACTTTTCTGCAAGACTGCGGTTGTGGTACGGCCGGCACCTGTTCGCAGGAACTGTTGTGTTGCCACGCCTGTGACCATTGTCTTGCCTGCGGTTTTTCCGGCTTGGATTCCAGATGCCTTGAGTGCCTCTCCAGTTGTCGCGCCTTGATGCTTCGCCGAAGCGAACGTCACAGCGGCGGAGATGGCTCCAGCAGTTACGGATGCACCGGCTTGATTGCGGATATCGAACTTGATCGACTCCCAGTTGCCGGCTTTGGTCATCTTGATAGTCTGGTCGTAGGTGTAGTGTCCTTTGCGAACGAGATCTTTGGCTTGTGCCGGATCGGTAACACCCTCCACCTTGCCGTCACGAATCTTCTCCTCCATCACCTTGACAGCCTCGTCGTACTGGTCTTTCGGGACTTCCAGCTTCTGATCCGGGTAACGGTACTTGCCGGTCTGCTTGTCAAAGGCGCTGTTGACACTCGCTCTTGCACTCTGGCAGTTCTTTGCCTGGATCTTCACTCCGTCCACTATGCGGTCAGGGCCATCGGAAGAGTTGTCCCATCCCGTTTTCTCAACCCTGTGGCCACGTTGGCGGTCGGCGAGAGCATTGGCGTCCTCGGCGGCATATCCGTGGCCCGTAGGTCGGTTGCCACAATGGTATTGCCTCCACTGGGTGGATTCCGTTGCGCGGCTGGACAATACTGTAGCCGTACCCAGAACGCCACTGTCACCATAGTGACGACGGACAGCAAGGCGCCAGCCACCGCAGGATTTGCTGTAGTATGGCACAAGTTGCCTGTTTGCCGGGCGTGTTGAGTTTTCGGATTTTGCGAAAGCCTGAGCTTCTGCTTCCGTGTGGAAGATGGGTTTTGTGTTGTTTGTTTTCATAGTAGTTTCGTTCTGTTTATTTTTCATTGCTTTCATGTTTTGTTGCTTCTATTTACGGCTGTTTATGGATATTCTTACATCGATGTGGCTATGCTGCCAGGTAAGAAAAGCCCCTGACCGGACCACCAAAGATTTTCCTGGTGACACTTGAGACGGACTTCTTCGTCGCTGCGCGATGTTTGTTGTCGAGAATGGCGGAGTTCTTCTTTGTTTTCCAATACTCCTTACATACGCGCTTCTCTACAATCCTGCGCACCTTGCGCTTTGTCTCGCCGTCTTCAATCCCAATGGATAGCGAGCCGAGTTCCACACCGTCTTTGCATGACAGCTTCTCCTCTGCTATTGAACGGCTGAGTGAATGAGTTCTCCTTCTGTTGTAGGACTTGACTGCCTGAGCGCAATCATAAAGGTAGTTGTTCTTGATGTGTTTCATAGTTTGTGTTTGTGTTGTCTTTCGTTCTTCTATAACGGGCTTTGCCAAGGATTCTTACAAATAGTCATTAAAAAAATCCGCCGATGCTTTTCGCATCAGCGGATTATCAGTTGTCATACCCGTTCAAATACGGGCTTCCACAACAACATACCAATCTAGTTCTCACTGCATGGGGAAGTTGTCATACCCGTTCAAATACGGGCTTCCACAACAAAACAAATTTACTTATAAGTTTAACATTAAAAAGTTGTCATACCCGTTCAAATGCGGGCTTCCACAACTAGGTATCAATTCGAGTTCATCCAGATTCAGAGTTGTCATACCCGTTCAAATACGGGCTTCCACAACAGGGTTTCAAGGAAATCTTCGGGTTGAAGGAAAGTTGTCATACCCGTTCAAATACGGGCTTCCACAACAGATTCCCGGTGAGCCAGTCATCGTATATTAGGTTGTCATACCCGTTCAAATACGGGCTTCCACAACTAGTAGGACTGATTAATGAGGTGGGTACTAAGTTGTCATACCCGTTCAAATACGGGCTTCCACAACTGCTACTGAAGCTAAGTTTCCTGCACCCTAATGTTGTCATACCCGTTCAAATACGGGCTTCCACAACTGGAAGAGCTTGTATTCTGGAGAGATCTGGAAAAGGGTTGTCATACCCGTTCAAATACGGGCTTCCACAACTAGTAGGACTGATTAATGAGGTGGGTACTAAGTTGTCATACCCGTTCAAATACGGGCTTCCACAACTGCTACTGAAGCTAAGTTTCCTGCACCCTAATGTTGTCATACCCGTTCAAATACGGGCTTCCACAACTGGAAGAGCTTGTATTCTGGAGAGATCTGGAAAAGGGTTGTCATACCCGTTCAAATACGGGCTTCCACAACCCTACTGTAATAGGTTTCTTGATTTCTGATATCAAGTTGTCATACCCGTTCAAATACGGGCTTCCACAAATATAAATAATTTTACCTTACCTTGTACTATATCCCATGCTAGGCGCAGATTTTCGACAGAGATAATTGATTCGAAAGAAAAATTCTTGTCCATTCACTAATTTTATTTTAATTTTACTAGAAATTGCATCCAATCTTACACAGCCCATGATTCCCGAACCCAACCTCAGACCAATTTTCGGTGCATACATCAACCTTGCACGCAACAATATGTTTACCACATTAAAATACATCAACTCGTCGGTTGGTGCTAAAGGAGGTACCGACGACAATGAGGCACAGATGTATTTGATGAGCGTTTTGAGCCAGAAACTTGAGCCGGAACAGCAGGAACGTGCCAGACGTCTGTTTTTTCTCCATTTCCCATTTCTGAAATATCTGTCATCTGACAAAGAGGATTTGTTCATTCCCTTTGATAAAATCAGAAAAGAAGTAATAGCATGCGCCAATGTGCTGTCCTGGTGGCGGAATATATACTCACATTCGCGTGCGACGGAGCGAAAATCAAATACAACACTCTACGAACATCTACGCAAAGACGAGTTACAGGTGTGCCGGCTTCTGATTCAGACGGCTACGGTATCATCCCGAATAATCAAGGAGCGCTATTCATCAAAGAACGAAAACCAAAAAGGGATGCTCACTGATGTTTCAATGGAGTTTATAACGAAGAGCAGGTTCAAACAGGCAACGACTCCTGAAGGCAAAATGACTATGGTCCTGAATAATAGGCACTTCCTTTATCCTTTAAAATCCGGAGACACCCTCCCGAATGGAGAGAATCCTGACCGCCTGTCCACGTCCGGTATGATTCAACTGATTTGCCTCTTCCTCGAGAAAAAATACATCAGCGAGTTCCTGTCACAGACACAGTTCTTGTCTGAGTGCAACGATAACGCAGAGGCTCCGCTTCTTTCGCAGAGGAGACTGGTATTGGACACATTGTCCGCATTAAGAGTTCGCCTTCCCGAAAGCCGACTCCAATCCGACCGCAATGAAACGCAGGTGGCGTTGGACATACTCGGAGAATTGAAGAAATGTCCGGCAGAATTATATAAGCTACTCTCTGCCAAAGACAAGGCAACCTTTTCAATACAGTCATCAACCGGAGAGAATGTCCTTCTCCGTCGCAGTTCTGACAGGTTTGTCCCTCTCGCATTGGCATTCTTTGATACAACCGAAGCTTTCGAGAATCTCCGGTTTCAGGTCAATGCCGGAACATTCCGCTATCTTTTCAATGAGAACAAAAAATGTATCGATGGACAAGAGCGAATGAGAGTACTTCAAGAATCTCTCAACTGTTTCGGACGAATACAGGAAGTTGAGAAACAGCGTTCAAGCGAAACACGGCAGCTTTGGAACGAGTTCTCAATACTTGGATATGAAGATTCTCCTCGCAATGCAGTGGACTGTTTGCCATACATATCAGATGTTCATACACGGTATGTCATAAATGGAGACAACATTGGAATGCGGCTTGATGGTGATTATTACCCTGAGATCAAACACAGGGAGAATAGTGCCAGGTATGATGTGCCATGCCGCCAGGCGGACTGCACAATCAGCAGATTCAATCTTCCGGCGATGCTTTTCTACCATCTGCTCAGGCCGACGGCAAAAGGCAGCACACTCTCAGCAGAAGTGCTGATTTCAAATAACGTTACATCCTACAGACAGTTCTTTTCCGATGTCGCAGAAGGGAACATCAAGCCGTTCTTGGGACCTGATGCAGAATCCTGCCTATCCGAGAATCTCAAGCAAAAATATGGACTTAACCTGCGCGATATACCAGAAAAACTTTGTGGCTATCTTCTTGGCAAGCCTGACGAAAGTGCTATACGCTTCAAGAAACACAAGAAAGAGCTGATAGATAAAATGATTGAAGATACGGAACGCCGTCTTGAACGCATTCTTGATCAGCAGAAAACCGTGGAGAAAGATTTAATCCCCGAAACCCGTTCGGACAACAAGCCCGGCAAAAAAGGGTACGTACAGATTAAACCCGGCAATCTGGCTTCATTCCTCGCCGAAGATATAGTACATCTTCAAGAAGGTGAAAGCAAGATGACTGGGCTAAACTACTCAGTGATGCAGGGTGCTATTGCTACATTCTCACCAAATAACTCAAGCGGGAAAGAAACACTTTTGAAGCTATTCAAGAACACCGGGCTGATATCTTCAGATGGGAGTGTCGGTTCTCATCCTTTCCTCTGGAGTGTGATGGAGGAGCCGACTGTAACTGGAACGGTCAATTTGTACATTAAGTATTTACGGGCCAAGAAAGAATATCTTGGCGGTGACATTCCTGACACCGCACCGTTCCTTTACTCTGAAAGGGCGAGATGGAAAGAAAGAAATCAGCTTTATTATCGTAATCTTGCAAAAAAATATCTTGATCAACCGATTCCCCTCACAAACAGTTTATTCGAGCAACCGGTAAAGGATATTCTTATTAATCTGGGCAACGAAGATCTCAAGAACAGAATTTCGGAGGCCGAGAAGAGAGGTCGATGCAATATGGCATATCTTATTCAGTTGTACCAGGACATTATCCTTGATGACTGCCCTCAATGTTTCTATGGGCTCACTGAAGGAGATATGGAGCACGACTACAACTATGGCTTTTATTCTCTTGTGCGGAAATATAAGAAAGAAGCATTGGCAATCTATAACAGCCATGATACGGGTAAGACGTTCCGTGAGGCGCTTGGCCTGGCCATTCAGTGGGCTGCAGACAATCCTGAAGTCAGGGCCAATGCACAGCCGAGGTACGGAGAGAAGCCTTCACCTGACAAAATCGAACTTATGCTCCGCTCTGCATTCAAGGAGCTCACCGAGACAGAAAGACTGTTCCGCCGTCTTGCTACACAGGACACTGTACTGTTTATGGCTTCCACATCGCTCATCAAGAAAATATTAGGACTACCCAAGAAAGATACAAGTATGAAACAATATCAAATTGGGCTACCGGACGAAAATGGAATTCTGGACATGAGGCTGCCTAAAGTAGTCAAGCACGTCCGTTTTGACTGGAAGGATTCAACACGCAACGACGCTCCTGTCAGGCACAAAACGGTGGCATTAGAATCGGAAGAGATATGCATCAAGGACTACGGAGAAATATTCAGCGTGATGAACGACCGTCGTGCTGCCTCCCTTGTACACCACCTTGATATATCAAGCATTTCTGTGGATGAACTCCGCCGGGAATTGGAATGTTATGACAATAGGCGTGTAGGAGTCTTCAAGGATATCTTCCAATATGAGGACAAGGTGCTCGAATCCATTGATAACGCACCAGAAAGTCCTGATTTCGAAGCAGTTCAGAAGTGCGACACCAAGAATAGCCCTGAGACTAAATTTGCCGCCGAAATCATCCGAAACAGTTTCTGCCACAACTTCTATCCAACAAAGACCGCCAGAAGCAAGGAGAAAAATATCACCAATGTAGTCATTTTCGACTCCGATATCCCGAAGGTGGCAGATTCTCTGGCCGAGAAAATTTCGCATTTCTCCAAGAATACGAAATAAAAAATCCGCCAAAGCACAAGGCCTCGGCGGACCGGAGTGCATAGGACACCTACGCATCAAGGCTGTAGCCAGCCTTGAGCAGGTCAGCAGTCATCTTCTTGAGGAGGCGGTGTTTGCAGACATCGAAGTTTCCTCCAGAAATCTGTGTCACATCCATGATCTCCTCCTTGGATTTCTGCGCAATCAGCATCTGAGCAACAGTCCGGTCACGCCCGCCATAAGTTGACACAATTCTCTTGAGAGCATCAAGAGCATCCTGCCAGTACAGTCGGTCACTGCAGTCTTCCACACAGCCGAAGGCCCTGCGGTAGCTGACTTTGTCGCTGTATTCTTTGGCGTCATTCTCGTTTTTCGGCTGATCCTCATGAAGAATCCCGGTCAGATGAAGAGCATCGTTTTCGAGCTTGCACAGCTCATCACTTGCGAAGTTCTGTGCCACCGTCTTTGCCCAAGTTCTGAACTTGGCATCTTCGGTAGTCTTGTACTTCCCCTGCTTCTCCACCACGTGGGCCCATGCTTTCTCGGCGATCATCTCTCTTTCGAAAGGTGAAACCATTCCGAGAGGATCCCTTCCATCAATGTAGAAGAGCACGCCCTTCTGGATGGAATTTCCGAGTTCATTAGTGAGGATTGCCTGAAAGTCTGTTGCAGTTGCTGCGATGGAGTTTGTTTTTTTCATGTTGTCTGTGTTTTTGAACTGCCTTATCTTGGGCAACACCGTGTTACCCTACATCCGGCCAAAAATACACTTGACCAATCAGCTTGCGGCGTTCAAACAGATCAACGGAATCAAACTATCCTTTGCACATCCTATTATATGGACATCACCATTTCAAAGAACTGAGTGTGAGCGGACCCACGGTGCAAAGGTATGAATTTCTTTTGAAAATCACACCTTTGCACCAAAGTAGCCCATTATGAGGCAAGTGCCAAATCGAAGAGTTCGACCGGTATTTTTTGAAGCCTCACACCACCCCACTCTATCGGCTTGTTTGCCGCGGAGTGAATGAAAGACTTGATCCTCTCCGAGAAAGCTATCCTATGATAACTGAAGACTATGCCATCGACCTTGAAGAAAACGGCTCCTTCACTTTTATTATAATAGGCCTTCACACCGTCGACCGGGCTTGCAATCCACTGGTCGAAGAGTTTTGCCGCCCTCCCTTTGATGAAGCCATAGGACAGTTGGCGCTTCCAGCGCTGGTCCTTGATGGCTGCATTCAAGAGATTGAGAGCACTCAAAACTCTGAAGAAGCCGTTTTTGTCGCCACATCTTTCCGTTGCTACGCCTAGAGCCTCGGTGATTATCATTTCGTCAAGACCTTTGTCCGTTCTGTTCTCGTACTGCTTGTAGAGGTTTTCCACCATCTGCTTTTTCTGATCGTTTTTCATTTTCTGTTTTTGGTTTGGTTTCTACATATCCTAACGGAGAATAATCCGACTTCTTACAAGAAATCGCATCTTTTTACAAAAAACTACAATCCAGCCCGACATTTCTGCCGGGCTGGATTTATCTACGTCACAAAAAGAACGTATTTCGATGAATAAAAAACTAAGGCTTCAGCCAGATACTTTGGGGTTTGACAATAAGACGGGCATTGTTATAGGCCATCTTCAATGTCAAACACGTCCTTGCCGTATACGTATCATTGTCAATCTTATGAACAACTAGAGCCAAATCCGCGTTCGGAGAGTTCGGCGTCAATTTCAAGGGGAGCAGTAGCTGGATTCTGTTGCCGTAATATTGAGGTATTGCAATCTTGTAATTTGTTCTTACCCTCCTCTTGACTTCATCAATCGCCCCTTCAAGCTTTCGCCTCATCTCATCTTCTCCACAGGTCTGCATAGCAAGAGGGAAACGGTCCTTGTTATCTTCAATAATATGATCTATCTGTGGAATAAGCGTACAATTCGGATTGAAAAGCAAATCCTCAGGTTTTTGAAAATAATTCGCTATTTGAGGAAGATTGGACTTGAAGACATTTAGAAGAAGACCTTCACTTTTACGGCAAAAGCATTTCAAATAGAAATTCTGTTTCCCAGGATTCTTATTACTTTCAAAAAGAGCGAATATCTCTTCAAGATTTTTAGTCACAAGCCCTGTATTGAAACAGGCAAACTTATTGTCAGCAGAATAAGCTATCTTATCCTCCTCCTTTACTTTACGAAAAGTGTGCTCTATATAGTTTTTGAGAATAACGTTTTTCTTCACTTTGGCATCGGAGAAGTCCCAATCCTCAGGGTCTGCCATACTTGCCAATGCATTGATTGCATCCTCGTATCTGGGAATGTACGCAAATTGAAATAACTGCAAATCTGCCATATTGCCAACAATAATAAAAAAGTCCCGGACTAAATACCCGGGACTCTAAATATCAAAAAAATATAAAGTTAACGGATAGACCCGCTCGTCTAGATATCCATGACGTCCCATAAAGGGATTTTAAATTCCGACGCAAAGGTATGCATTATTTTTCATACGTGCAAATTTTGTTAGTTCAATAGGCTATATTGGTAAAATTTCTCCGGACAGCAATGATTGCGGTAAATACTATAATACCGCAATGATATGCTAGTGGAGGGGTAATTCACGCGATAATCTTACATAAATATAAAGTACGCTCCGACCAATATAATAGCCGTCGAAAGTGAACTGATAATGGCTACTCTTCGGGCATATTTTCGAATGGTTTTGTCTTTCTCTCTCAGAGATGAAGAAATATCATCATAGATTTTCTCCGCATAAGATGTTTTTTGAATTAAAGAAGTCTCATGCTGCGAAAACAATTCATTAATAGACTTAATTTGGAGATTAAGTTCTTTGACAATTCCGGAGTAACATGATTCTAAATCGGCATTACATAACTTCGCTTTCTCTGAAATTGAATTTTGTGATATAGAGGCAGACTCCCCTATTCGCTGTAGTGCACCATCCAACTCGCGATTAATCTCTTCTTTCCTTTCATTAACGGATTTTGCTAGTTGATCAATTCTATTATTTGCCTGTTCAACGCTATCTCTTACATCTTGCAAACGGGATTTGAGAGTATATGCCCGTTGGAATGATGACTCAAATAGTTTTTGTACATCTTCATCTTTTATATTATTATTCTGGCACCATTCTAGAAATATATCTTCAAATTCTGCTTCCCGGATATCTACTTTGTCTACTCGGTTAGAAGTGTCATCTAATAGAGAGAATAACTCAACTTCTCCCTTTATCGCAAAACATATAATTCCAAGAGTGTTTATCAAATTTTGATTGGTTGACTTAATCCCGTCTCCACATTGTTTTATATATCCTGCCAAATCAGAATGTATGTTTGCCAAAGACTTTCTTATAGAATCTGCATCTATACCATACCAATGTCTTTCAACAACAATTGTACCTTCCGGTATATCGTTAATTTCCGTAAGAGCATTGGATAGATTTGTTTTCTCAAGCTCGATTTGCTTCGCTAAAATTCCTGCTTGAGAGCCAATGAATGACAATTGTTCTTTATCAATATCTTCTGGCAAACAGTCCGTAATCGTGCCACCATTTGGCGATTTAACTAATTCATTAGAATTTATTATCATTTCCATACTTATCCACAAGTTCTTTGAGTTTTTGTATATTATTCTTTTGTGTGTCGCTCTCAGCAGAAATCCTTTTTCTTATTGTTTCAACTAAGTTTTGAACTAAGATCGCGTTTCCATTATTTTGTTTAATGGATTCATCTAGAACTTGCATTAACTGGAAAGATTCTGCCGAAAACATATATGCATGCTGCATTGCCATTGATGTTTGTAATGATGACAATGATATCTGAGCACCACCAATCGCCAACAACCTAGACTGAGCCATGCATTGTTGAACATATACAGACTGTTTCATGAATTTTTCTTTGACACTATCAAAAATCATCAGGACAAGACAAGACATTATGCTTGCAAACAAACCAGATAATACGTCGGATATGAATGAAGCAAAAGGGAAACTGATTGAAATAAGAAACTTTTCAATCAATTCGTTCAACGAAAATCCTATTACGCCAACAAATCCCGAGGTTACAATTTTTGCCGCTTCAAAAACACGTTCTTGCCATGAATACTTAGATGAAAAGATGATATTAAAGGCATCATATATTGAGCGCCACATCGTTCTCATTATTTTGAAAATATTCTTGGCAGTTTTGAAGACAAAGTCATTCAACAAATTAAGCAATTCGGTGACGAGTGCTCCAACAACATTATTTTTCAGAGTTTCCTTGATGTTAGCAAGTATATGAGCGCACTTCTTTTTTATATGCTCCCATATTTTGCGGAAAAGGCGCTTTATGCGATCCACGAAACTATCATCACTTTTTTTACTAAACTCCTTACAAGTTTCCTCGAATGTAATAGCAATGCCATCTTTCAGAAGATTTTTTACCATTGCCATACCGATTCCTTTGGCAGCTCGAACGCCTCTCACTTTTGCTTCATGCTTCACATAAGCCACCTTTTCGGCTCTCACATAGGCATCAAAGTCATCTTGCGTCATTTTACCCAATAAGCACTTTGACATTGCAGACCTATAACCAGAGTGGCTCACTGCATCATGGACGTCCGATGGTACCAAGAACATGCCATCTGGATCTTCATGAATTGTTAAATGATTCGACTTCCTCCAAGCTTTTGCATCACTCAAAGTCTTAAAACCAAATTCAGACATCAACTTCTTATCAAATGCTTTGTAGTTCTCTTCTTGCAACCAGTTTGACGGAGACTTTATACTATTTTCTTGACTGGTTTTTGTTTTACTTTGGACATATTTTTCATATTCTTCCTTCGCCTGCGACACTGTCCACATCTTGCAAACAGGACCAACTCTATATCCTTTTAGTCCAGCTAATGATTCGAAATTCGATTCATTGTCTCCTCTTTGAACAACATTACCTTCTCTTGAGAGATTTGTCTCACTCTTTAGCCTTTGTTTATATGCTTGGCAATAACGTTCAAGCTTTTGCTGTCCAGCAGGAGACATTGTGACACTAACTTCTTTTATGTTTTTATCAAATGGCGTCAACCTAGCCTCGTCCATGGTTCTAGTCTCATAGGGCCCATCGCCAAGAGGCTTCATCTTTTTCTCTATCTTTGTTTCATCCCATTTAGTGACATCTTCTGGATTTTTAATATTACTGAGTGCGTCGCTAGTATCCGTAAATGATTCGAGATAGTTCAATGCACCCTGCTTTGTCGCATTCAACATATCTTGCATAAAATTACCCTCAACTTTTGACTTCTCCTGAAGCTTAAGAATTTCATTTAGAGTTTTCTCTTCTTCCTCATTTAAAGCCATCTCTATTGATTGCAACTCTTCTCGGGTAAACGATAACTCATAATCGGCTAAAAATTCAGGATGAGCATTAGAGATGTTATTTGATGAATCCATTACTTATACAATTCTGAAATATTTGAAATTATAGTACACATGTCCTCTCTGGCCTTATCAGGAAAAACTATCTCCGCCTTCTCCCTATGCCACAGCACCTGCTGGTAGAAGTTGTAGCAGAGAGCGAGATTGTATGAGAAGATTGCCCAGCCATCACCGGCTCCGATTTCTTTTTGTGAGGAGTGAAGAGGTTTTGCTTTTACATACTCCACCTGCGCATCGTAGAACTTAATCCTGACTTCCTGGACCGGTTCGTCAAGGTTGTGATTCACCCCGAAACTGCCTGCAAAATAGACATTCGGATCTATTGAGTTCTCAGGCTGACCTTCAACAGACCCGACCTTGACATTGGACATCCTTTCGAGAGCAAACACTGTCGGTGTCTTGTGGTTCTGGTGTTCGGCGACGAGGTACCAGCGGCCCTCCCATTCCTGAACGAAACACGGAAACCGGTCATGATGGCTGGATTCCTGTTTCCCGAATGTGAAGTAGTCGAATTCTACGGTCTTCCGGTTCTCTATGGCCGTCAGTATAGGATATAAGTTATCTACTCCGGTGGATACCGGGGAGAAGTGCACTCTGTCCCGATTCCTCATAATCTCTGAAGTAAGATTGCTTACCCGGACGCTCGTAAGAAGGTATTTGTACAGTTCCGTTGTGTCGGCGTAGTCCTCGTTGTCAATATAATAGGTGCCGGCAGAGAAATCATACTCGATGATGATTCCCCAGTTCATCAGAATGAACTCTTTGTAACGTGCAAACGTGCGGGGAAGAATCTCTGCATCGTAAAGGGAGGACCTTTCGAAGCGCTCGTTTATCTCTTTAAGGGACAAACGCTTGCCATCTGAAAGTTGCTCAACGATAAAGAGCGATTTCTCTAATTTTCCCATAACCAAATGAAATCCCGCTTAAATTTAAAAATTTTTTTCAGACTATCGTTCTTCAGGTCCATTTTCCAAACCATTAACATAGGGAGCCATACTAAATAAACATTGTGCGGTAATTTCAATATCAGGAACAGTAACACTATCGTCAATAACAAGTAAAGGACTGTGCCATTCAGTACATTGGCCTACCTCTACATTGGATATGGTTATTTTATATTCTGTTCCTTCTCCGTTAATATTGATTTTATAGTACGGATTTACGTCCATACCCTTAATTTTGTCATATGCCATCCTATAATGCTCAAGCGGCCGAGGACCCTTCAGCCGTTTCAATTCATTTAGGTGTGGTAGCGGCACACTAAGGCCAAATTTGGAATAGTAAATTATTTCCGTAATTAATTCCTCCCCAAACACAAGATTCTGCCTTCTGGTCAATTCTTTTAGGTGTGGCACCATATCATCAAATTCGATATAGTCAAACAACTCCTTAAGCCTTATTCGATCCATCATTCCGTTATGCAAAGTTTATGATACTCCGGCAGCAGTGAGGCCTTGAATTTCTCCAACTCCGCTTCAGGTACAATTATCTCTTTCAAACGCCAGCATTCGTCAAATGCTTGCTCAAGCCCCTCAGGACATGAGCCGAGGAATTTTACGGTCCTGAGCATCGTACAGTGGAAGCAGAATTTGCTTCCTATCTTCTTGACGGACGAGGGAATTGTCAGTGAAGTGAACATTCTATTAAAGAAAACGTTATCATCTATCTCACAGGTGCTTTCAGAAACAATAACTGCATCTTCGTCGGATTTGCTGACATCAATGTATTTTTCGTCTCTTTCCCTCCTTAATTTAACGATCGTCTCATCATTCCGTCGCTTTTCTTCCACTAAACGTTTTTCTTCATCATCGTCCTCAATATGATTATCCTCATCATCTTCCGGGGGGTCTGAATAAGTTATAGAGATTCCGCTTTTAGATGAGATTTCGCTTTCCAGCTCATCGACCCTGTAAGATAAAACCACGTTTTCTTCCTTGAGGCTCTGTATCTCTTGTTCCATAGCCTCAATACGCTCAAGTATTGAGTTTTATTGTTCTTCGCTAATCATAGGTATATTAGTTTAATTATTAATAATATAATCCATCATTCCGTCAAGTTTATACAAAGATTATTTACCAACCAAGTCAAAATCTGTCCGAGTTCTGAAAATAATGCGAAGAGCAAAAAAAAGACAATTTTTGTCAGACTCGGACAAGAACTGTCGTATTGTCGGCAATACCTTTGCCACGTCAAACAAAAACAAAAACTCATTATGGGAATCTTTACAGCAAAACAGACGTTCAATGCGTCAAGCGAGTTCATCCCGATGGCGATGAAACACATTCAGAAGGCTTTTGAGGACAAAGGCTATAAGTACAAAGTCAAATCAGAAGGATACGGCAGGACCGTCATTGAGGTTCAGCGCGGATGCTTCCTGCATCAGGCGTTCGGCCTGAGGAACGGCCTCGAAATCACCTTCACGAGGAATGGTGAGCAGACCGAGGTTGAGGTGCGTGACTGCCTCATCGAGAACCAGATTGTTGGGCCGGCCCTGCTGTTCTATTATGTGCCGAAGCTGCGCATCCCACTCGCAATAACAGAGGGTGTAGGACTCATCCTACAGGCCTCCCTGCCCCAGAAGGCAATGGATGCCATCACCGAGGCATACGAGGAGTGTACAGGCGAACGCCCCGTGTATTGCCCTTACTGCGGTGCACGCGTCACGAGGGATGATGGTGTATGCGACAGTTGTGGCAAGAGCATCGTCGCTGAAGTTGTACCTGCCGAATAGCCTGCTATGGTACCTTACAGTTATTTCATTCATCCTGAGGATGAGAAGGCGATGAATGCGATGAAGGCCGTCCCGGGCTTCGACCGTCTCGTTAAGAAATTCATGGAGATCGGCTACGAAGCCCTGGTGAACGGCGAGAACCTTGCATCGCAGATATTGCTGTCGGATGAGCAGCTTCCGGACATCTATCACCGCGTCACCCGTATCTGCGACAAGCTTGGTATAGACAAATATCCATTGGTGTACCTTGCAATGTCTCCGTACCCGAATGCGTGGACATACGGCGATACGGACATCTCCATCACACTCACCAGCGCTTTATTCGACTATCTGGAGAATGACGAAATAGATTCTGTCATCGCGCACGAGTGCGGCCACATCCTGTGCCATCACGTTCTTTACAACACCGTTGCGGAGTTTATGTGCAGAGGAGTCTCATCCCTGATTTCGGATCTCGCCATTCCTTTGCGGCTGGCTATCAGTTATTGGGACCG